>JACMNL010000141.1 GCA_014378525.1 Bacteriovorax sp. | reverse complement strand
GTTTTAATCAACTCGCCTCTGGCAGCATTGATCACTAAAACATTTTCACTAACATGGTTTAAAAAATTCTTATCGACTATATGGCGGCTTTTTGAATTTAATCCGCAAGCGAGAATCACAACGTCGGCCTGTTTATTATCCAGCTGGGTTTTATTTTCAAACGGATCGTAAACCGTGAGCTCTTTCACTAACGGAGTTAAAGTCGAATGAAGTATTTTTCCGATATGCCCGTAACCAATCATCACAACTTTTAAATCCGATATTAAACGTCTCGGCCACTTTCTGTCCCAGTCCCACTGGTTACCTGTAGGAATAGGCGAGAAGTGATTTAAAAGCGCGCTCATGATGTATTGTGAAACGGCCTGAGCACGAATCGTACTTCCAATCACGATCGGAGCTTTTGATCCCTTCACGAAATCCACCGGAATATTATCGTAACCGGAATTGGGGTGAATAATTAATTTCAGTTTTTCAATCTGCTCCATAGAAAGCAAATCGAAATTTGTATGCGTATTGGTGATCAACATGTCCGTAAGTTCGACAGCTCCCGGCGGGAGCATGTCGACGTACGGATATAATGTATCGGACTCTTTTTGATTAAACTCAGCAGTAAAGTAAGGCGATGTACTCGTTCTTTTAATTATAGGTCTGTTGTTGTCCCAATTCTTCATAATAAAATTCTTTATAAGTCGTCTTACAGGTTTTAAAAAAACCACGATCGCTGCTGTTACCGGTGCCGTCTGCAAGATTATAGCACTTTGTCTCTTTTTTCCAGAAGCTATTCGTCGGATCCTTCGGATCTTTGATTTCTTCTCCGTTTTCAGCGCGTAATTCGTACTCGAAGATATCAGCAAGTGTACCAAAAGTGGCCATATCCACTCTATGACGCTCAGTAGATACTAAATAATCCTTAACTTTGAATTTTGTGTTCTTGTAGAACAGGACCTCTGCAATGTCGTCGGGAGTAACTGTCGGACGTCCCACGCGGTAGCGAGTCGGCCAGCTGACGTTTCCGAAAACAATGTAGATCAATTCCGAACAAACAATTTTATCGAGTGTCGAAATATCAAAATTAAAATCGTAGTCTTTACCCATCTGATCCATACCGCGTCTGATCTGCTCAGCTACTGCAACTGGATTCGAGTACTCATCAATCTTATGAATAATAGTCATCTCATCGATGTTCATAAATCCTTCAACCGAATTTAAACGCACACCTGGACGAACGGCTTCTAAAATAGTATTTCCCGCTTCAATGTCATCCCAGTATGGAATGATGTCGGGGTTATTCCACTGGCCGATTTCCATCAGCTGCTCTTTAGTTCCAAGATATAAAGCAACGTGGCCATAGTGACCTGGAATTAATTTATCAGTTAAAACAAACGGACTTTTTTCTAAAATAATATCCATCGGGCGAAGAGAATTTTTGGCGATTTCAAGAGCAGGTTGATTCTGGAATAAATAACCTTTTCTCCACTGAATACTTCCCGCAATATTTCCGAATACTCCTGAAAGCCAATTCGTGATTTTGTTAAAAATACCAATGATTGCATCTGTTAAACCAAACGCTGGCAGTTCAAACTTCTTTTTTCCCTGTGCAATTTGTTTTGAAACATTGTTGTTGATGACTTCCTCAAAAACAGAAAGTGCATTCGGTTCATTCTCAAGCGCTTTTCTCAAATCATTTTGAATTGAACGCACAAGAGTGATTTGCTGTAAAAATTTAGAACTCTCTAAAGTTTCTTTAACTTCAGAAACCTGTTTTGTAAGTTCCTTCAGGTTGCTTTTGTCTGCATCGCTTAGTTTCGCAGCTTCAATACTATTCTTGAAAATTCTTCTGAATCCACCGTCAGTAGCATAAAGAATTTTATGAACTTCCATCATCTGATCCATGATCATCAGGTTTGATGACAGCCAGATTAAATGGGCCTTTACCATCGGAAGTTTATTTTCCGGATCGGCGAAAGTCTTCGACATCGTCGAGGCCTTGAACTGATACACAGAACCAAACTCGATCATTTTAGTATTCATCTTATAAAAAATATCGAAGGTTCGTTTGATTAAATAAAGATCGTCACCTGAGAAAGTCTTGTTACTCGCAAGCTTCTCTAAAAGTGCGGTAGATAAAGAAATATTGTGGAGCTGGTACTCTTTAAATAACTTAGACAATTGAACGTATGACTCTAAATTGTCGTTAACATCCTTCAATGGTTTCGTTTTTTTAAGTATAATATTATGATCGAGTTCATACTCAGTGTCCTGAAGTTGAATAACGTCAGCGGCCCCCGGAGGCGGAGGACTCATGGTTTGTGCGTGCACTTTAGGATTGTAAAGCACGAGCAACGTTAGTATAAATAGACTTAATGTCTTCATTGGGTCTCCAAACGGGCAATATGTTGAAATATTACCAGATCCATGAGTTTACTCTACGCATCAGTGTGTAGATTGAAAAATCTTCAAAAAGAGTGACTAAGGTTTAGACACTTTTTTAGACATCAACAGGAATTTAATTATGATTACCATTAAATCGGCGCGCGAAATTGAACTAATGAGAGCGACTAGTAAGCTAGCGGCGCAGACTCTTGAATACATCGGTTCCTTCGTGGTTCCGGGTGTAAGTACTGGCCATCTAGATAAGCTATGTCATGACTTCATTGTCGCAAATGGTGCCTATCCTTCGTGTCTTAATTATCATGGATTCCCAAAGTCAGTTTGTACATCCCTGAACGAAATTATTTGCCACGGTATTCCCCGCGATGACGAATTTGTGAAGGACGGAGACATCCTAAATATTGATGTTACAACGTATTTGAACAAGTTCCACGGCGATACTAACAAAACCTTTCTTGTGGGAAATGTTTCTCCCGAAGTAAAAAAATTAGTACAAGTCACGTACGAATGTACACGTGAAGCTATCAAAACTGTTCGCCCCGGCGGACGCATCGGCGATATCGGTGCCGTGATTCAGGAGCTCGCTCATGGATACGGATACAGTGTTGTTGAAGACTACTGCGGGCATGGTATCGGCCGCGAATTTCACGAAGCACCTCAAGTCGTTCACGTTGGAAAAAAAGGAACCGGCCCTGAAATGAAGCCGGGAATGACTTTTACAATCGAGCCCATGATCAACCTTGGAAAAAAAGAAGGGCGCGTTTTAAAAGACGGCTGGACAGTTGTAACGAGAGATAAAAAATGGTCGGCACAGTTCGAACACACCATCCTTGTCACACCGGACGGTCACGAAATTTTAACGTTAAGATCTGACGAACCAAGATAATAAATTATGATGGAGTCGACCGCTTTTTTTAATGCAAAGGCCAGCACGAGTGAAGTTTCTCTTTTCCTCGATATCGATCCCAAAACAGACATCATCAAAGAATTTTTTTTCGACGGGCCTGGTGTTTCGGACTATAAAATCGAACTCGAAGAAATAAAAAGTGTGGCCCATGGCCGCACGATAGAATTTGTTAAAAATTTAAAACGCCATTCTTTCTCTCTTGAAACAAAACTCGCTGGCGGTGAACTTCCGGTCATGCCGAGAGGACTTTGGCTACTTCGTGAAGCTCTCGTTTCCTACACAGGTGAAGGTGGATTTTTAAAAGAGCAGACTGACCTTATCTGTTTATGCTTTTCAGTCACAAAAAAAGACATCGTCAAAAAAGTTCTGGCCAATAAAGACTTTGAATTAAAATCCCTTATTCAGGAAACCATGGCCTCGAGTGCCTGTGGAACCTGCAGACCGGTGATCGAAAAACTCATCATCCAGACCCGCGCTGAAAACGGACTCATCAAAGGTCTCGATCATTCTAAATCGCGCTTCGATGAAAAAGGAAACTGGATTAAGATCGCCGGAATGTATCCCGGGCCTCTGCTGATTAAACTTGATGAATTGAAAAATAAATGGATGGAACGTGAAAAAATTGTAGGGCAGTATGAAATCGAATTCACCGACATCGAAGGCTTTCATTTAACAGTAAAAATTAATTCTACCAGCGATAAAATCACGGGCGGACTTCTTCATGCCTTAAGCGATTATTTAAAATCAGAGCTGGGTGTTCTTTTTTTTCTTAAGACGGCTTCTCTCTAGATTTTTGGCCTCAGCTAAACATTTCATTTTAAATTCATTAAAATTTTTCAACTTAATAAAGATTGTATCGATTTTATTTTTCTGTGTGATCAACTGGTGAGTGGAAAGTTCTTCTTCAAGGTATTTAATTTTTTCGTTGAAGCCTTCCAGTTCCTTGATATTTTTTTCCAGGCAGTCAGGTGTCGCCAGTTCACTTTGAAGGCCGGCCAGGTACTGAATGAACATTCTCGGAACCTGTTTCTGGAATTCGTTGATATATCCCATTTTAAAAGATCTAAGACTTGGATCGACGCTACTTAAACTCAAATCGTAAAGCTCATGCTCTTTCATTAAAAGCATTCTTAAAAGGCCCACAGAAGGTGAGTAGGAACGTGAGTTACAAATCTCGTCCACATAAACTTTTTTCAGCATAATATCGTTACTCGCTGCCAGCTCATTTACAAATTCCTGGTTCAAACGATAGAGCGCATTCTG
>JACMNL010000023.1 GCA_014378525.1 Bacteriovorax sp. | reverse complement strand
AAGAGATTGCCATGATTACAAAAAAGGATTCTACTACAATGAATATAGAGCACAATAAGCGTATTATAGATTAAACATGTTGCTTATCTCGCAATCGTGACTACGCGATGTGGTTACAAAAAGTCTAGTGGCACCTTGGGACAGCACCTTGGGAACAATTTCGTTTTCAGTTTTTACTAGAATTATTGGGGCCAAGTGATAAGTCCAGAAAACCGGTCCAGAGAGTGTTTGTGCAAAAAATTTTCCTTGAGCAAAAACTTTTCCGGCAACTATTTTTTCTTCATCCATAATCGTCACCATTTTATGGGCCCGTGAAAAGCACCCGTCTTTAGCGTATTTAAATGGAATATCGTCTCTGGCCGCAAGTTTATCAAAAATTTCCTGTGCCTTATCAGGAGTCAGTACAGAGAGTTCAATGTTTTGTTTATTAATGGGGGAGTTAAGTTTTGCAGAAGTATCGGTGATATCAGTTAATACAGCAGGCACATCAAATTTTTCACAACCAGGACAGGTACGTGTGTAGTCTACCGCTGGACTTTGACGATAGCCGGTATTCTGGGAATAATTTTTTTAATTTCAGTTCCATTAATTTCCTGTGCCAGTGAAATAGTAGAACTTAATATTAACAACAATGTCATGGCCAGCTTCACAGTTAACCTCTGTAAAATGTTTGAAATTACTTCATCAGAAATTTATCGAATTTTCTAAATTAAAATTGACCTGAGAAATGTCCGCGCGAATTGGTTTTGAAAAGCTGCATGATTTTTCTCAACTATCTAAGTACAAAAATATAATTTTTTTCACGAATATTGACATTTTTTCAGGTAATAACAAAATATTTATCAGGGAGGTGATTAAAAAAATAAACATTCTAATTACTTTGTATTAACAAAAATTAAAAAACATTTTTTGGAGGAAAAGTGAAAACGAAAGTGAGAGATTTTTTACAATCTAATTCTTTTATTTTGTTAGTGGCCTTATTTATGGGTTTTCTTTGCCACTATTATGTTGTGGAAGAGGTCCGTTCAGATAAGATTGCAGAGACCCCGTTGGCGCTTTATACAAAGGCCATTTTGAGACCCAATATTAATTAAGGAAATGGTCCAGCAGGCTTAATGTTATTGAACTACAATCAGTCTGCTGGTACCTAATAATTTATTTCGTAATAGTTTTATTATCCTGATTGACTACCGGAGCTTGCTCTTGAGTCTGAAGTTTTGAACTTCTTCTCGAAGTATCATCAACAGAAGGAGCTTGCTTATCATCTTCACAGACTTCAAGTTTTGTAAGATCAACTGTTAATTGATTATTAAGTCCGTATCCTAATAAATTATTCCATATACCATTAATTGAAATAACAGCAGTTTGATTTTCGAAAATACCTTTGAGTGCAACTTTTTCACCTTTCTTCAGTGAGAAGCTGTGACCTGTATTGTAGCTGTATTGGATTTCAGTATCATCTTTTGCGCACAGACTTGCATGAGATAAAAGTGGGTGCTTTTTATCAAGTTTAATAATGTAGCTTGAATCGAATGTGTAGTGAGTGGCACCTTTTGAAAAACCTGTTTTTTGAGATTCCGATTGAAAAACATGCACGCTTCCATTTTCATAAATATTTGCGGCTTGGCCGAATTCTATTTTTATCGTTTTATCTTTTTGCATGACCGGAAATAAGACCAGGTCATGCTTAGCGATTCCTTTATTCGTATCAACTTCTCTTGCGAGCTCCTCTCTTTTGCGTGGAAAGGCCTGCCAGCTTTTACCGCACTCTTCTTTCACAACGAGATCACTATCTTTGCCTTCACAGATACGAAGGAGTTTACCGGTTTTAATATCTAGGAAACGATCCTTAGGTGTAATGGCATCCTCTGCATAAGAGTTAGCTATAAGAAGAGATAGAAATCCCACGCTCAATATTTTCATACAAGAACTCCCGAGTTTGCTAGTTTTTGTAAAGTGTATCGGAATACTTGGGTATAAAGTTTAGTTATTTAATAAGATCTTAATATTAGACATGTAAAAAGGTACCAACATACTTTTGTCATATAGACATTAAAAGTCTGTTGATACCATTTGAGAGTTATTCGATTTCTACATAATGCCAGACGTTCCCAACATCATCACCTTTATCATCGCCAATCGCGCGGTCTGGTGAATAAGTGTAAAGCGGGCGTCCTTCATAAGTTAATTGGAGTTTGTTGTTAGCACGAGTGATCGTTCCTAAACCTTCAGATAAAGTTTTTGCTTCTTCAGCTGAAATTAAATACGGTGGCCACATTTCTGCACAGTCACCTGTACATTTAGAAGTTGTTGTTCCCTGATCTAAATCGAAAACATAAAGTGTTCTGCTGAATGAATCAGCAAGTAGTACTTCTGCTTCGTCGTTTTTTACAAGGTTCACAAGTTTTGATGGAGCTGCGAATGCAGTTGCTGAGAAGATTGTTAGAGCACTGATGAGTAATAAAGATTTCATAGTTTTTCCCTTGGTTAATAAGTTTCCGGTGAGTACTTATTTAAGTTATAAACTTCAAGGGATGGGAGTGCATCAAAGGGTTGATGAGTAAAATGACGGGATTTGACTGCATTTATTCATGCGCGATGTGGTTACAAAAAGTCTAGTGGCACCTTTTAGGATTTCATGCCGGTGAACCAGATGGCCTCGTGGTCGTGATGGGCCATGAGCATGACGTGGTTGCCTTTGGTGAGAGTGAAAGGTTTGGGAAATAGTTGTACGGCCTGTTTCCAGCAAGAGAGTTGTGGCAGGTGAGGTGCTGTGCTGATGATTGTGTCGTCATCAACTTGAAGTTCATACCAGTAAGCAACTGCGTGGCATGTTCCGGATTTTGTTATTTCAAATTCAACAGGAGTTGATTCATCCCCAGGGATTTTTTTAAAATCAAAATCATAAAATTTAACAGTCGAAGTAAGTGATGTGTATTCTACTTTATCTAAATGGTATCCGATGTAATCAAAAGTTGTGAATTGATTAAATGGTGATAGATCGAAATTGGAAATTGTATCTACTCGGTGGTTTTTATAAATTTCTGTGGATTCAATCAGCATTGCATAGACGCGGGCTCCAGCTGGAATTAGTTGCGCATCCGGTTTTAATAAATGTTGTCTTGCATGTTCAATGGCGATGAAAGCATGTTCACCCAACAAACCGTTATCAAAAATTTCTGTGACCAAAATATCTGCGCGCTCTGGAAGATCGACACCGACAACCATGTTGGTTGAAAGTTTATTGATTGAATTGATCTGATCTCCAAAACCATTTCGCTGGATAATAACTTTTGCTTTTTCTGCAACGACCGGGACAAGTTCACACGTCGTCACGGCAGTAGCGCCATGGCGAGCGGCCATCATGGCAAGTAATCCGGAGCCGGAACCGATGTCTAAAACTGATCCACCTTTTTTGAGTGCAGTCTTCAATGCTTTTTCGTAAGCATCGTTTCTAACGGTGTCGTTCATCATCGGAAAGTGCCAGGGCACTACTTCCTGAGTCATTACTACGTCGCCCGCTGCTATTTCTTCCGGTGTCAGTGCATCATTTGAATTATTTGTCATGGGGATCAACATACTTATTTGACGTCGCGAAGTCTAGTGGAAGCTTTTACCCACCTAATAATTGATAAGCATGACTTCGTCTTCCTAGTTATGACAACAATCATAAATTCAAGAGGGAATAAAGGTATCCCGAAATCTGTTTACTGCCGATAATAAATAAGAAGCAATAAAAAGGAATGAGTATAAAAAATGAAAAATCAATTTAGTGGTCTGAGTGAAACAGATAGATCAAAAGAGATCATAAATGGATTGAATGAAAGTGCCATTGTTTCAATTGCCAATTGTGAAGGCAAGATTACATTTGTTAATGAAAAATTCGTAAATATTTCTGGTTACTCCAGAGAAGAATTAATTGGCTCAGACTATAGAATTGTTAATTCTGGTGTTCATGTAAAAAAAGATATGTTCAAAAATATGTGGAGGACAATTGCAAGTGGCCAGCGATGGGAAGGTGACATTTGCAATCGTAAAAAAGATGGAAGTTTGTATTGGGTTCACACTTCTATAGTATCAAGCATAGATAGCCAGGGAAAAACCCAATATGTTTCAATCCGATTCGATATAACAAAACAAAAAATCATTGAGAGTGAGCTTGAAGAAAAAGAGCAACTTCTATCTACAGTACTTCAAAATCTTCCCGTAGCTGTTTTTGCTAAGGACATTAAAAAAGATTTTAAGTGGAACATCTGGAATAAAAAAGCTGAAGAAATTTTTGGCATCAGCGCTGTGGATTGTATCGGTAAAGAGGACAGTGACTTCTTTAGTTCCAGCGAAGCTGCACGTTTTAGGGCGAAAGATATAGAAGTCTGTAATTCATTAAATGAGATTGAAAAGTATGAAGATTCAACTCATACCCTCAATGGTTTTGTAACACTTTACACCCGGAAAATGGTTATAAAAGACTCTAATGGCGAGCCGAGGCTTATCTTGGGAATCACTGAGGACATAACCGAATTGAAAAAAAGAGAAATACAGGATGTCCTGAATTCGAAATTAATAGGTATGGGAATTATGTCAGCGGGAATTGCTCATGAAATAAATAATCCACTGACAATCATATCCGGCTCACTCCATCTACTACAAAAAAACATTGGTAATCCTGAAAAAGTTTTAAAAATTGCAGAGGCATTAAAAAAATCAACAGACCGCATGAGTAAGATTGTTAATGGATTAAAAAGATACTCCAGAAGCAACAGCGCCGGTGAATATGGGCATTATAATTTATCCGAAATAGTCAGGGAAGCATTGATTCTCACAGAGATAAAAGCAAAAACTGAATGTATGGAAATCACATTCAAGTGTGATTTGGACAGCAAAATATTTTGTGACGAAATTGAAATCGAGCAGGTATTGATTAATCTGATAAATAATTCAATTGATGCCAATAAAAATTCTGCTGAGAAATGGGTGAGAGTCGAAATGACTGAAGAACATAGTTATTGTGTTTTAAAGGTGATTGATTCGGGTCCTGGAATTCCAGAAAAAATAAAAAATGTAATCTTTGATCCTTTTTTTACGACTAAAGAAGTAGGTCAAGGGACAGGACTTGGACTGTCGATTACAAAATCGATCCTCGAAAAGCATGATGCAAAATTTTCATTTGCTAATGATGGTGGAAATACCTGTTTTGAAATTCGTTTTAAAAAAGCTGAAGTGTTAAATGTGGCCTGATGAAAGAAGCGCTGTTTTAAACAAATCAGGATTTTAATAACTCAGTATGCAACTTTAAAGCAATATTCCCTGCTTCAGATTTCACAACATAGGCCGGTTTTTCAACCGATCCATTGCGCTTGATCCTCGAGCCTTTGATGATTTTTTCTATCGGGCCCAAATGGACTTCTTCCACCTGTCCATTGATAACTCCGCCTGCCCATTTCCATGAAACTTTTTCGCCAATGCCATAAGAATTTGTTGTTTTCATTTGTTGATCATAGAAAAGTATAACCAGACTTCAAAGATAATTGAGCAGGGTACAAGTGTTGTCGAACTTTGACGCTGGTGAGCTACCAGAAGTCTACCGAAACCTTTATGATGAGGCGGGGGATTTATGAAGAAAATTATTTTTTTACTGGCGGTAGTTTGTTCTTTGAATGTGTTTGCGCATGAAGAGGTTTTAACGACGACGGACAACGATGATAACGATGAAGTCTATACTCTGGTTGTAAGCGTGAATGATGATACACAAACACTCGAAAAACTTTTCAAAGATACTTATGTTAACGGCGCAAAAGTCAGACGCGATAATTTGAATGAAGAAGATATGAAAACTAAAGGCGGGATGATTTTAGAGAAACGTGATCAGTACAATGTTCTCAATTTAAAAAGTGATAACTTTGATCATGACCTGGGCGGAAAAATTGTCATCGATACACTTTATAATGGAATTAAGGGCGATCGCAAAAAATACGACATTGACCTGGCCAAAGATCCGACGGGATGGAAGATTTTTAAAGACAATAAAATCATTACAAAGTTTCACGTGAAAGTGAATCGTGTCATCATTGTCGGCACAGTCGGAATCAAAAATATTATCATGGAATAAGAATGGAAAACACAATGATTCCCTGGGGACAAGCAGAAAAAGAAAACTGGTTCAAAGAACAGAAAATAAAACGCTCTTATCAGGAAGAGGTTGTCTCGAAGATAAATAAACTGAAAGAGCGTTTTGATATTTCTCAATACGGTGCCCTTTCAATTGATTCTGAAAAATATCCTGTCTATATCATGAAGACAAAAAACTTTGATCCTTCTAAGAAAACTGTTCTTATCACCGGCGGAGTTCACGGGTATGAGACAAGTGGTGTGCACGGGGCACTGCTTTTCATGGACAAACACGCTGAAAAATATACCAGCGAATTCAACTTCATTTGCACTCCGTGTATCAGTCCCTGGTCATACGAAACCATCAATCGCTGGAACAACCTCGCTATTGACCCGAATAGATCTTTTCGCCCGGAGAGTCCAGCCGAAGAGTGCATTCTGTTTCTGAATGCATTTTCAAAGTTGAATACCGATATTTTTGTTCATTTTGATTTGCATGAAACTACAGACACAGACAATACTGTTTTTAGAATTGCCCTTGAAAAAAGAGATGAAAAAAAGAAAGAGTACTCTGAAATACCTGACGGTTTTTACGTTGTCGGCAGCACTCACAATATCCAGAAAGATTTCCAGAAGGCCGTGATTGAATCTGTCCGCAAGGTCACACACATTGCTCCGGCAGATGAAAAAGGAAATCTTATCGGTACACCTATCGAAGATGAAGGGGTTGTGAATTACGATATGAAAAAATTGTTTTTATGTGGCGGTTTTTCAGATGCACCTTACTCGACAACAACTGAAGTTTATCCGGACAGTCCGAAAGTAACAGATGAGATTTGTAATGAAGCTCAGGTCGCGGCCGTTATTGGTGGACTGGATTACCTGAAAAAAATTTTAAGACGGTAATGAAATTTATTGGAACCTGTTGATTGCACCACGCGGCAAATGAAAAATTAAATTAAAGGTTTTTCATTTGGATTTCGCAAGATACAATTCTTCCCAAATATTCAAGGGAAGTTTCATGAAATTCTACACTTTAATGGGTGCATTTTTGCTGTCTTTGTCTTCTGCATTTGCAGCAGAAGTTGTCTCTATCTCTCCTGAAGGCAATGTAAAAAATATACAACAGATCACTGTGCGGTTTTCAACTGACATGACGGCCCTAGGTGATCCTCGCGATACAATTTTTCCGTTTGCTCCGAACTGCACAGACACTGCAGGAAAAAAAATAAAAGTTCCGGAGTCGCAATCGCGATGGGCCGATTCAAAAAACTGGTCCTTCGATTATGCTACTCCACTGACAGCGGGAATTCGTTGTGACTTTTTCATGAAAGAAGGATTAAAGGATTTAAAAGGCGATAAAGTTAAAGCAAAGAATTTTTCTTTCTCAACATCGGGTCCTGCCATCGTTTCCTATAAACCAATGTACGACAGTATCGAGCCTGAGCAGTACTTTGTCCTGCAGCTTGATGGAGCTGTCGATGAAGACAGTGTCGTAAAGAATGCCTACTTTGAAGTGGCCGGTATCAACGAAAAAGTGGCCGTGAAAATTATTAAAGGTTCTGCCCGTGAAGATATTTTAAAATCAGAGTATGAGAATCAGTATAAAAAAGACCCGAAAGCGATGGAAGAAAAATATATCGTGATCGCTGCAGGCAGAAGATTTCCTGAACTCGCAAAAGTTATGCTTCACTGGACTCCGGGTATTTTGTCGAAGACAGGTATTGCTGTTACAGATGCACAGACAAAAGAATTTACCGTTCTTGCTCCATTCACTATTAATTTTTCATGTGAACGAACCGATTACAACCAGCCCTGCAGTCCTATTTCTGATATGAGACTGGAGTTCAGCAGACAAGTGCGAATGAAGGACGTGAAAGATGTCTCACTCGTATCCGGAAAAAATAAATGGAAGCCGCGCGAGTTTGATGAATCGGATTCAGGCGATCCGGAGAAAATGATTTACTCACTTTCTTTTAAAGGCCCGTTTCCTGAGAAGAAAAAATTTCAGGTTAATGTTCCGGTAAGAATTAAAGATGATTCAGGAAGAGTCCTGAGTAATGCCAAAGAATATCCTCTTACCGTCCAGACAGACGGGTATTCACCACTGATTAAATTCTCTGCTCGCTTTGGCGTCGTGGAGTGGACGACGGAATCAATGCTTCCGGTGAGTGTCCGCAATATCGAAAAGAACATGAAAATTAATCAGCAAAGTTTTGAAGGAAAGAGTTTTAATCTCTCTTCGATGAACGATGTAAAAAATATCATCAACATGTATGACCTCACTATGGAGAAATCCGAGTACGCCTACGATGGCCGCGACCCGAGAAATGAGCCGCTGCTTGGAAAAAAAGAAAAAAATACGGCGAAGTTTGAACTTCCCAAAGCTTCCGGCGAACACGATTTTGAAATGATGGGTATACCACTAAAGAATCCCGGTTTTTATGTAGTCGAAGTGGAAAGTCCGAGACTGGGACAGGTTCTCACTCTCGCAAAAAAACCAATGTATGTGGCAACCTCTGTTCTTGTAACGAATATGGGGATTCATTTTAAGAGAGGACTTGAATCGTCTCTAATCTGGGTGACGGAATTAAAAACATCGAAGCCTGTCGCCGACGCTGCCATTTCTGTCCGCGACTGCAACGGTGATGAGATCGCACAAGGAACAACGGATAAAGATGGTCTGCTAAAACTTGGCATATTAAAAAAAGTTGAGTGCGAAAGAAGAGGTGATCAGAATTATATTTTTGCAAAAAAGGGAATTGATCTCTCTT
>JACMNL010000140.1 GCA_014378525.1 Bacteriovorax sp. | reverse complement strand
TGTCAGCAAAGTATGAATCATAAGTTGCACAATTCCCCAGACTCTCAGGTACAACAACAACCCCGTTAACTTTAGAGGCCAGTAGAAAAGCTCCGTAATCGCCGTAACCTTCACCTTTTATTTTTGTGTGGTAAAAATGATCATAACCTGGAAGGTTGTGGCCGTGGAAGTGAATGAAAATTTTTAAATCGGATGTATGCTCAAGCTCTGTTGGAATAAAAAAATGAACCGGACGTGGATAGTCACCAACAATTGCTTTACAGTGAATCATTTGCTGATCGCTATCCGGCAAAGAGTTACATCCATCCATTGCCAGGACAGGCTGAGTGATTAGCAAAAATAGGAATAAAGACCATGATTTCATAGGCACGTATTAACATAGTTATGACCACCCCCAAGGAGTAATTGCTGTGGTCATGTAAAAATGACTATTATAAAGTCTATGAATATTGAACACTTTAGAGACTTAGTAACATTAATTAAGACAAACCTTCATAGTGTTTCCGAGAATGAATGGCATAAGATTCTCATCGAAAATTATCAACAATTTGCTCTAATGACCCCCGACCAGAAATGGGTTAACGATCTATTCGAAGGCCATCATGAAAAACTGATTCCCAAAGATTCTTTGCATATTCATTTGAACGAATTTTTAAATCTTATAGAAGTCAGCCTTCTGCAAAATCCTTATTTCATCGATTTGCTTACTGCTATTCCTTACTCGAGCAGAAATGAATACTCTCCACTTGTCTTGACATCAAAATCTAAAAACACTGAAGCAGAATTTTTAAAGTACCTGATTGCATTTGCATTTTGCCTTGAAAAAATTAATGAGCAGGTATTGCTGGATAGTGATATTCAGGAAAATATCATTCAACTTTATAAAATCAACCGCCGTAAAAATAATTTCTATCGCCTATCAAACATCCTCGGCATTATTAAATTTCATTCGATTGAACTCCCGCTTGTGAGATTTCTCAAAGCTAAAAAAGTTAAAAAAATGTCGCCTGATTTTGAAAAATATATTTTATCATTTAATATTTTTGAAGCTTCACTTGTAGATCTCTTAACTGGATTCTGGAATAATGCACTGGCAACTATTCCACTTATTATTTTTTCGCCAAATTTTAAAGGGTGGCCTCAGGTCTGGAACATGGCCTTTGTTTCACAATTTCCCCAGTCTCCATATCTGCTGGCAAAATTAATAATTCCCTCAGTCAGTGACTATTCTGAGCGCTCAGGAGAATATATGCACACACGGATAACCGCCCTTCACCTGGCCATGAATTATCTTGATTCGGCGATGAACTCACCTGTGATAAATATCGACTTGAGAGGACTGGGTCCATCAAGTAAAAAACTCACAAAACTGTGGGGGGAAGTTAATAAAAACTGCGCTGAAAAATATTATGAAGATGTTAAGAAAAAGTGAGGTCATTATAAAATGACCTCACTCGAATGATTATTTCAGTAGTTTTTCAGTAAGAATTTGCGACTGCATGTCTTTAATCGCAACCGGCGTATTGTGCGGGTAAAGGATTAACATTCTCATGTTCCCTAATCCACGCTTCATAGAAATTTTCTCAACATCGTTTTCTTTTACCGTCACTGTCTCAGGCATATCGTAGAAAGCAAGAGAGTTTTCAGCTAGAGAAATCTTCTGCCATTTTTCACCGTGGCTTGCTAGGAAGTCGTCACCTTTAGAATCAGCTTCAAGGTTTGTGATCGCAAGTTTAATTCCAACCTGGCCATTTTTCCCTTTAGCAAGTTTAGTAATGTCAGCTTCAATCACAGCAACGTTAGAGTGATTGTAGAATTTCATATCGCGAGCATCTAAAAGAGCAGGGATATAATTTTCTTTTGTCGTTGGATCAAGTTCGAATTGTGCACGAATGTCTCTTGCTGCTTTCGCATCTAATAAAAGCGATGAGAAGATTTCAGCAGTGATCCCGCTTATGTAGTTAGCTTTAATCCCAAGAAGTTCCTGGTCAGCGATACCATCGTTGTTAGAATCGATTTGTAGAGACACGTCACATGGCTGCCAGAAAGTCATTGAGTCGTATAGTTTTACTCCGACTTGAAGAACAGAAGTTGTAGTTCCTTTGTCGTCAGTTTTATCAACGATACGGATACCAGCTGATTCAAGGTCACACATTGTCGACGCTGAAGCATTTTTTGGATTAAGGATAACTTTTTTATCATCAACACCAAGAAGGTTGAAAATTAAAGCGTCACCTGAACTCTTACCTTTGTTCGTAAGGTTCATTGTCACTTCTGATCCAGCTCTGTCTGATTTAGAATCTGATTTAGTGACTAAGTCAGAAGCTGTGATGTCTGAAACTTTGTTTAAAACTGCAAGGAACGGAAGCGAAATAGTTGATCCGTCTGCATCATTTCTTAAGATAACAAATCCGTCTGCTTCAATGTTGTTTTGAGAAGCATCTTCACGTTTAAGTGTGAAAGAGATCGGGAAAGTTAACGTTCCATGAGCTTTTACTTTAAGTGCACTTTGCAAAGACACTGAAATGTTTTTACTGTTGATTGCTCGTGTTGAGAACAGAACATCTTTATCAGATGTGTTCGTCAGAGTTACTTTTTTCGCAACAGTCTTAGAAGAGGCAACTGGAACTTCTCCAAGAGAAAGTGTTGCTGGCATTGCTACTACAGTTGCAGAAACCGCAAGATCAGCTTGAACACGGCCTGCACCCTGACGAGAAACCGGAACATGTTTTCCGTCTGCCATCATGATTTTAGCTGTATTTAAGATACGTGCTTTTAACATTGCTACTGAGTCTTTTGGAAATGCCTGTCTCATTAAAGTCATAACACCTGTTAAGTGTGGTCCTGACATTGATGTACCTGAGAATTGGATTGATTCGTGACCAGTTCCGAATGCTGCAGAAATAACGTTTACACCAGGTCCTGAAACTTCTGGTTTAATGAGTGAGTCGATTGAACGTGGTCCTCTTGAAGAGAAGCTCGCCATTGTATCAATTAAATCGTCACGGTTGATGATTTGTCCTGGAGAGAAATTAAACTCAACTGACTTACCAGCTTTTTGTGCTTCTTTAATGGCGTCTCCGATTGCTTTTGTAACCATAACAGCAGGGAAATCATATTTCGCTGTTGCACCCATTGCGATGGGAGCGCCGTCTACATTGTTGGCCATTAGAACACCAACAGCACCAAGAGATTGAGCGACTTTAAATTTTTCTTCGAAAGCGATAGCTCCACGATCCATAAGTGCGATGTGGCCTTTTACTTGTGCTTTAACATCTTCAGAAATTTCAACAACACCGTTACCGATTGCAACTAGAGTTCCTGAAACATGTGACTGGTCAGCTGGAACAGTTGTGTTCCCTTCTACTTTTTCCATCAATGTTGATTTGCCATCAAGTTTAACTTCAACAGCAGGAACAGAAATATTTTGTGGCATGTAATCGATTGAAGCAGCAACTGAAATTGCTTCATCGGCAGTCGCAGGAGCACCAGTGATGTACGGGTTGTCTCCAGAGTTACCTGCAGATGCAACAACTATTGTACCAGCTTTAGTTAAGTTTTTGATCGCTTCACTGTAAAGAATTTTTGGTTTACCGAAACCACCACCTAATGAAAGGTTAACAACATCAAGTCTGTCTGATGGATCCATTTGTTCTGTCGGATCAGCTGCGTACTCAAGAGCTTCGATAACAGCGATATCAGAAGTTGAACCTTCTTTACCAAAAACTTTTAGAGCGTATAGAGAAGCTTCCGGTGCAACACCAGAGTATGAAACAACTCCATCACCAATACCAGCTACAGTTCCAGAGACGTGTGATCCGTGACCAGCTTCATCGATCGGGTTAGCGTCGCGAACAGGAACATTGTTTTCCCATTTAGGATCGCCCGCAGAGTAATCAGATCCAACGAAGTCCATACCACCGACAACTTTTTTGTTCGGGAACATGTTGTTTGGTAGAGCAGGATTAACTGAATCGTATGCTTCTTTTGTTCCAGGTCCACCTAACATGATGTGAGTGTAATCGATACCTGTATCGATAATCCCTACTCTCATTTTTTGTCCAGAAAGACCTTTTGCGTGTAATTTATCAGCACCAATGAATGACACTGAATTTTTTTCGTTAAGACCTGCAACTGCTTCAGCAATTAATTTTTCAGTCCCAACAGTTTGCGGTCTCATGAACGCTGTGTTTTGAACTAATTTATTGACACCTTCGATTGCTTCGATCTTATCAGCAACTTCTGAAGGAGCAGTAAAAGCGATCGCATTTAAAACTAACTTATATGTGGCGATGATTTTGATGTCCGGTGACAGCGACTGAAGTTTTGAGATCACTTCAGTTTGCTCAGCGATGATTGCTGCTTTTAAGTCTTCATTGATAACGGCCTTACCGTCTACAGTTTCTGCTTCAGCTAATAATGCCGGAGTCGATAACTGAACGATCCCGATATAAGTAGATGGGCCTTGTTGGCGCATACTGAAATATTTTCCAGTGATAAGATCAAATGTTGATTGAGTTGAATTCTTAGGTGCACACGACGTAAGTAGTGCGAGCGTAAGAATAATTGATGCAGATATTTTCATAGTTCCCCCGTGCTTTTATGACAGCGGGGCAAACTATATATTAGAAAAAAGTGATGTCAAAGTTTTGAAAGGTTATTTTCTTCAAAGTTAAGGTTTTTAAGTTTTGGTGCCTTAAATGCTGTAAAAATGACTACAAGAAGTGTCATTGTGCCACCAAAAACCACAGAAGGCACGACGCCCATTAGCTTGGCAGTCATACCAGATTCAAATTCACCGATCTCATTTGATGATCCGATGAACATCGAATTCACCGCAAAAACTTTTCCCTTCATATTAGCAGGCACAAGTGTCTGCATAATCGTTCCGCGAACAACCACAGAAATATTATCGCAGGCGCCGCTGATGAATAAAACAAATATTGAAAAATAAAAACTCTTTGAGATACCAAAAAGAATCATGCACACACCGAAACCAAATACTGCGAACAATAATTTTTTTCCTGTGTTCTTTACCGGCGGCCAGTAAACATTTACTGCGGCCATTAAAAAAGAACCTAATGATGGTGCTGCTTTTAAAAAGCCCAGTCCTTCCGGACCAACCATTAAAATATCCTGAGCGTAGATAGGAAGAAGTGCGACAGCTCCACCGAATAAAACAGCGAAGAGATCCAGCGAGATTGCTCCTAAGAAAACCTGACTGCTGAAAACAAACTTCACACCTTCTTTAATCGATCCTATCATCGGTGCTTTTTTATCGTTGATGACCAAGTGAGGTTTAGGAGAAATAAAATAAAACGATACCAAACCTAAAAAAACCAGAACACTTATAATGAGGTAAACATTGTAACCGATGAAGTGAAACAAAAATCCACTCAGTCCTGCTCCCAACATCGTTGCAATCTGCCATAGTGTTGAGTTCCATGTTGTCGAGTTAACGTAATGCTCTTTCGGAACGCACTCAGTGAGAATCGAAAAGATTGAAGGGCCCATTGTTCCGCGGGCAAAACCAGTCAGCGCGATAATGAGATAGAAAAAATAAAGTTTATGTTGGTTATCTGGAACAAGATGTGTGACTGCATAAAGAGCAATACCACTAAACATCAAAACGCTGAGGCATGAATAAACGATTTTTTTTCTGTTGTATAAATCGGCGAAGTGCCCTGCGAATAATGTTACGGAAAAATTCGGGATGATTTCAACCAGACCAATTAATCCTAATGAAAGAGGATCTTTGGTGATCGAATAAACATGCCAGCCCACAATGACGGCCTGAAACTGAAGGGCAATCGAGAGCAAAACCCTGGCAGTCAGGTAGAAGCGGAAATCGGGAAAACGAAGGGCTATATAAGGATCGGTTTTTGTGGCCATATGTAATCCTTATAACTTAGCAGGCTCCAATAGAATTTGGTATACTGTATATTAGACGAGGGGCTTGCTCCAGTACATTTTTTAAGAGGCTGGCCGAATTAGCCGATAAATAGTCATGTCAAAAATGGGTAATAATTTCTTTTCGGTTTCATTCGATCTAATTCTATTAGATAAATCAATCCCATATGATTTGTACGTCAACTCTTCTGCCTCTCAGGAACGTGAACGCTTCGTCAGAATCTATCCAAAAAACGATGATCTTACACTGGAAGACCTGAAGTTATTCAAGAAAAAATATTTTCAATTATATGTTCATGAATCGCAAAGAGACAGTTACCTGAAAAGTTTAATCCAGGTAAAGGGTGCGCCCGATTCTACTAAGACAGAAGTCATCAAATCATCAGCGATTCTATATCTGGATAAACTTTTTGATGTTGATAAAGAATTCACCACAGAACTTTTAAGTGAAACGATCAACGAGTGCAAAGTTGCCGTTGAATCAATGGTTGATGTTATCAAGGACTACGACGTTTCAAAACTTCAGGGTCTGATTGCCTCACTTTCATTTCACGATTTTTATACTTACGATCACTCGATCAACGTATCTATGTATTGCATTTCTTTATATAGAGCTGCAAAACCGAGTGCGACGAATGAAGAAATTGTTATGGCCGGTCTCGGTGGTCTGCTTCATGACATCGGTAAAATTAAAATTTCTACTGACATCATCAACAAACCAGAAAAATTATCAGACGAAGAATTTAATATCATAAAGACTCACCCTACTTTCGGATTCGAACTTCTCAACGATAATCCATGCGAATGTCAGGGCGTAGATTTTAACATCATCAAACGTGTTGTTCACGAACACCATGAGAATTTTAATGGCACCGGTTATCCGAAAAAATTAAATGGAAATGATATTCACTTATTCGCTCGAGTCACTGCGATCGCCGATTTTTTCGATGCGATAACAACGAAGAGAACTTATCATGAAGTTTTAACAACTGAAGATGCGATCGCTGTTATGGCGAAAACCGTTGGTAAAAAACTTGATCCGCAATTGTTTGAAATTTTCACTAAATCAGTTAAGCAGCTTGTACTCGCTGGTAAAATCTCAAAAGAACTTCCTGAAGATTTCGATCCATGTCAGCCGCAAAACGTTTTACCTTTCAGAGATCCGAAAGGATTTAAGGTTGAAGGTTTTGGTGATAAGGAAAAAACACAGACGTTTGGTAAAATCAAAAAGAAAGTCGGCTAGATATCCATCCCTTTAATTAATTCTTCCACCTGCAATTTTGTATTAAAAATATGGAACGATAATCTGATATTTCCCTGACGGACTGAAACATCGATATTGCGTGTTTTAAATTCTTCTTCCAGTGCAAGACTTTCGGCCTTCCCTTTCATGCACACGATATTTCCCATATGTTCAAGCGGAGTGACCAGCGTGAATTTTTCTTTCGGATAATTTTCCAGAAAATAATTTCTGATTTCAAGATTATGTTTTTGAATGTTCGCAAGACCTACTTCAGAAAGAAAACTTAAACTTCCTTCCAGGCAACCAGAGCATAAAAGATTGGCCGCTTGTCCTCTGTCGTACTGACGTGCTCCCGGAAGAGTTTCTGTCGTGTAATCCAGTAAGTTATAAACTTTTTTTGAATTGGGACTTAATATCCAGTTCGCATTCAAATGATAAATCTGGTCCTGAGCTTTCTGTGAGAAATAAGCGAAGGCATGTCCGTAAGGCCCGAGCATCCACTTATATGAAGAGACCGTCAGTACATCAATGTATGAAAGTTCTTCCGGTGTGATGTCCATTCCGCCTAAGGCTTGAGTGGCATCAACAACAAACATTATATTTTTTGATTTTAAAAATTTACCGATCGAGATCAGGTCCATTTTTTTGCCGGTATCAAAAGTCACGTAAGAGATATTGAAAATTCTCGTCTGAGGTTTTAGATGTTTCTCCAGCCATGCAGCAGTTGGAACGACTTCGTCGCCCAGAGGAATTTTATCAAACTTAAATCGTCCGTGTCTCTCTGCAAGCATCCATGGCAGAATGTTCGATGGATAATCCTTATCGATTGCTGCAACGACATCATTTTTTTCAAACGTAAAACCGTTGGCGATAATATTGATGACGTCAGATGAAGAAGTTGAATGTGTGATTGTGTCCGGCGAAACTTTAATCAGGTCGGCGAATTTCACTCTGAGTTTTTCAGAGATACTCATCCATTCATCGTAAGGATAAAACGATGGATCAAGCTCGCGGTTCATAGCTTTTGTTATGCTATCTTTCGAACGCATAGGAGACGGCCCAAAGTAGGCCGTATTAAAATATAAAGTTTTTAAGTGAGAGTACTCTTTTTCGATTAAGCTATTGGTAGCTGAATCCATGAGAGATTACTTCGTAGCTGGCGACGTAGTCGCTGGCGTAGTAGTAGCAGCTGGGGCCGCTTCTGTTTTAGCTGGTGATGTATCGATTGGCTTAGCTGGATTAGTTTTTGTAGCTGCATCCGAGTTAAGTGGACGAGACACTGGAGCTTCAGAATCTAAAATTGATTTCTGGAATTTTGTATCTTGAAGTCTTGCTAGAAGTATTGAGTTACCAAGGAAAAGAACTGCTAAAACTGCAGTTACTTTTGTCATAACGTTTCCGCGAGTTGAACTCGACATGATCGATTCAGATCCTGCAGCTGTCATTAATCCTGCTTCAGCTCCTTTACCAAATTGAAGTAAAACAACGATGATAAGAAAAACTGAAATAACTGCCTGTAGTACCATTAGAGATGTAGTCATGAACCTGATCCTTTAAAATATATAAGTCTTAAATAAATAACAAAATTGCTGAGATATGCAAAGCTTTTGACTATAAATGATTGCTCGCGCTGCAAAGTTGTTTGAAATCTTGTGCCTTCAAACTCGCTCCGCCCACTAGCGCACCGTCAATATTCTCTTTCCTTAGCAGTGAGTCGATATTGTCGGGCTTCACAGATCCGCCGTAAAGAATAATAGTCTGTTCTGAATTCTGAGTTAATTTTCCGCGGATGAACGCGTGAACTTCTTCAGCTTGCTCTGCACTTGCCACTTTCCCTGTACCGATGGCCCAAACTGGTTCATACGCAATTAAAACTAAATGAGCTTTATCTGCTGGAACATTTTGAAGACCAACTTTTAATTGTTCTTCGATAACTTTGAATGTGTCGTTTGATTCGCGCTCTTCTAGTGTTTCACCAACACAGTAGATTACTTTTAAATTGTGTTTTAGTACTGCTAAAACTTTTTCGTTCAGAAGTTTATTGTCTTCACCGAAAATTGTTCTGCGTTCACTGTGACCGATGATCACGAACTCAACTCCCATATCAGCAAGTGCTGCAGGAGAAACTTCACCTGTGAATGCACCTGAGTCGTGGTTAGAGCAGTTTTGTGCTCCCACTTGAATGGCACCAGTAGTGAAAGCGATTTCTTTTAGAATTGGAATGTGAAGAGATTGTGGAGCAATCCATGCTTTGCACTTCAATTCCATTTTCATTTTTGTCATTTCAATAAAAAAATTGCTGATCTCGTGAAGAGTCTGGTTCATTTTCCAATTGCCGACAATATGTACTTCTCTAGTCTTCATTCTAATCGATTCCAAATTTTAAGGCTTGAATGCCAGGAAGTGTTCCATTTTCGATATACTCTAAAGAAGCTCCACCACCAGTAGAAATGTGAGACATCTTGCCCGCAAGTCCAGAGTGATTAACTGCACTCACTGAATCCCCTCCACCTACAAGTGTGAAAGCGTCTTTTAATCCAGCTAATGTTTTTGCAATTCCTAAAGTTCCTTTAGCGTAAGCTTTATTTTCGAAAAGTCCCATCGGGCCATTCCATAAAACAGTTTTAGCTGTTGCTAAATGGTCATTGTAGTTTTGTAGTGTCGAAGGTCCGATATCCAAACCAATGTACTCGTCACCGATGTTTGCCTGGCCGATTTCTTTTGGCTCTCCACCAAAAGTCGTTGAGGCAATATGATCACTTGGAAGAACGATTTTATTTCTCGAAGGCATTCCTAAAATTCTTTTCGCAAGACTTACATCTTCATCAGAACAAAGAGATTTTCCTACTGTGAAGCCTTGTGCTTTTAAAAACGGGTATGCCATTGCACCACCGATTAAAAGTTTATCGACTGAAGTAAGAAGAGCTTCGATGATTTTAATTTTGTCAGAAACTTTTGCACCACCAACGATGGCAACGAAAGGTTTTTTAGGATTTTGAGTAATGCGGTCAAGAGCTTCTACTTCGCGCTTGAGCAATAATCCGCCGTAAGCTTTATTTTTGAAGTAGGCATTGATCTCGTAAGTTGAAGCGTGTTTTCTGTGAGCAGCACCGAAAGCATCGAAAACAAAAACGTCACCGTAAGCCGAAAGTAAACGTGCGAACTCGCGGTCGTTAGCTTCTTCTTCAGGGTGGAAACGTAAATTTTGAAGTAAAATAATTTTTGATTCGTTTAAACCAAGAAGAGTTTTAATTCCACGGTCAAGTGCCGTTTCCGTTAACGTTACATCCATCTCCATCTTTTCAGATAAATATTTTGCAACGGGCTCCAGCGAATAAGTCATGTCGATTTTTCCCTTTGGTCTACCAAAGTGACTCATCAAAATAATTTTTTTCGGTCCTGTTTCCAGGATTGCTTTAATTGTTTCAAGAGCTTCATCAATTCTTGTCGTGTCGCTGATTTTCGTTGGATCGTTTTTATCCATCGGTACGTTGAAATCGAATCTTGCTAAAACTTTTTTGTCTTTAGCAAGAGTCTTGAAACTTTCGTCAGTAATATACTTTAAGGCCATGAATTAAATTCCTTTTGAACCGACAAATTTTACTAAGTCTAGAACGCGGTTTGAGAATCCAGCTTCGTTGTCATACCAAGAAATAACTTTAACAGTGTTACCTATAACATTTGTTAAGTTAGCATCAAGGCATGATGAATATCTCATTCCCGTGAAATCAACAGAAACCAGTTCTTCAGTTGTGTAACGAAGAATTCCTTTCAGAGAAGTTTCTGAAGCTTCTTTTAGTGCAGAGTTGATTTCTTCTTTTGTCGCGTGCTTTTTAAGAGTCGCTACGAAGTCAGTTAATGAAACGTTTGGAGTTGGAACTCTGAAAGAGTATCCATCAAGTTTTCCTTTAAGTTCAGGAATGATTTCTCCAACAGTTTTTGCTGCCCCTGTTGTTGTCGGGATGATCGACATTGCAGCAGCACGTGCGCGACGAGGATCAGAGTGTGATCCGTCTAGAAGCATTTGATCTGAAGTGTATGAGTGAACAGTTGTCATGAAGCCGTTTTCAATTCCAAACTTATCGTTAAGAACTTTTACGATTGGTGCAAGACAGTTTGTTGTACATGAAGCGTTTGAGAAGATGTGGTGTTTAGCCGGGTCGTAAATGTGGTTGTTTACACCCATTACGAAAGTTGCATCAAGATCTTTTCCCGGAGCACACATGATAACTTTTTTAACAGTTCCTCTCATGTGTTTTGACAGACCTGGTTTATCTTTGAAGATACCAGTAGCGTCGATAACAAGTTGAACGCCCATGTCTGACCATGGAATTTCTGTTGGATCTTTTTGCGCATAAAATTTTATGATTTTTCCATTCAGGCTTAATGAGTCACCTTCAAGATGAACGTCACCATGAAATGGTCCGTGTACAGAATCGTATTTTAATAAGTGAACATATTCAGCTGCGTTCCCAGGATTGTTAACTGCAACGATTTCGAATTCAGTTTCGTTACGATCGAAAAATTCACGCAGAACTGTTCTACCGATACGGCCCATACCATTTATACCAACTTTTAATTTTGTCATAAAAACTCCATGAATTATGTAGTGCTTTTAGCTTATAAAAACGATCAATTTTACATACTTTTAGAGAGTGTAGTGTAAAAGGTCAATGGAAGTTTTGACAGAAGTTTTTTGACTGAAAATAATGCCTGTGAAAACGCACTGGGTTAGTCGCCTAACCCAGAAGTGATTAAATACTATTTAGGCATGACGTTCATGATTTGCTGGAAGATATCTTTGAGCCACGTAAAAAACGATTTGAACATATTACGTGAAGTATCGTTAACTTCCGGTTGAGGATCTGATTTCACCACCACTTCACCGGCGTTGTTTTTGTCATTTGACACAGCTGGTTTCTCTGTATTTTCCTTCGGCTCTTCAACGACTAATTTTTTATGGGCGCCTTTTGAAGCCATAATTCTATCGACGATTTTTTCTAGCGGTGCTCCAAGTCCCGAGGCTGTTTTATCCATAATCGTTGAGCCGCCACCCGGGTGCCATGAAATTCTTTTTGGAGTGGCCTTATTGCAAACCTGCCCCTGAAAAAGTCCAGTCGGTTCACCTAACACTTGTCCTTCTTTGGAATCGTTCACTGCTGCAGGTTTTTTGAAATCGACAACTCCTGTTCCAAGCATAAATGAACTTGTTATCGGAGTGGTATCCAGAATATCGCGGTACCATGGAATCTCTCCGCTATGTCTATTTCTGGCCACAGCATCACTCGCATATGCAGATTGTGGAGTAATGAAAGTTACGTTTGGTTTACTTGAAGGATTGTTGCAATAACCAGCAGCTTCTTCAGCTGCATATTCGTATTCATCACAAAGGCCGAGAGTGTGAAGAAATTCGTGAACCATTGCTCTTGCTGGAGTTCCTGTTGTGATGACAGGAACCCCGCCGCCCACACCACTCGATCCACCGTACTTCGAAATATTTTTTACGATCATCGCCTGGTCACCACCGCGCTTCATCGCTTTCGCCTGAATGTCTTCAGCATTTTTACATGTGACAAGTCTATCGATGCCATTCGTACTTTCGCATTCAATATCTGTTGGGGGAACGCGCACTACTTCTACTTCCATATCATACTTGCTGAAGGGGTATGTGCTCTTCATAAGTTTTGCAACTTCATCTGATTTGTTGGTTACAGCTTCATCAGTATAGATGACTAATTTGTACGCGTGAGCAGTGTTTAAAACACATAAACTCATAGCTAAAAATGTCATTGAACGCATAGTTTTTTTCATAACGGTTACCACTTGATTTTTTTCTTCGAATACGTTTTTTTCGCATCGAGAGATTCTATTTTGTATGAAGTCACTCCACCCATATCAGATGAAACAGGAAATTTTAAAATGCGTGAGTTTGATCCTTCAGTAATTTTTGTTTTTTTAAAAACTCCGGTCTTCGGATCACTGCTTTCCTGAAACGTGAGGTTGTTTAAAAAAATACGCTTGTCATACACCAGCTGGTCTTTTGCATTGTAGAGCGAAATAATATAATTAGCGCCCTGCTCGTAACGGCCGTTGTCGCAGAACTCTTCTTCAGTAAGAAGAGATTCATTAAAACCTGGATCTGCTTTTGGTGAAATTTTCATCAGTGTGCTAAAAGTCTTTCCACAAATTCCCAATTCTTTTTTCATCTCTTGTGAAAAAGAAGTTTGAGAATTAATAAGTACAACCGCTAAAATTGTGATTAAATACAGTGATTTTAACATGAGGATCTCCTAAAGGATTTTCGGTTAATTCAAAATATTTCTTGAGAGGTTTCCACTGACTACACCAATGCCTAAAAGCCAGTTCATCAATAAGCTCGGTCCTAAAGACGAAGTTCTTTCTCCATTTCTCGTGAAACACATAGCAACTGCTGAAGGAAAGGATGGAAAAAGCTATCTGAACATAATTCTTGCTGATAAGTCGGGCGAACTTGAGGCAAGAAAATGGCATGGGGCCGATCTGATTATCGGACAAATTCGCTCAGGTGATGTGGTTATCGTCGGCGGAAAAATGAATCAGTTTCAGGGCCGCATGCAATTAATCGTGGCCGATATGAGCAAACTTAATGAATCGCAATTCGATCGCGAAGACTATATTCAAAAAGCAGGAAGTGCGCCTGAAAAAATGTTCCAGGAATTAGTTTCGATCGTTGAAACACTGGAAGAAGTTTATATTAAAGATCTTCTTTTATCCGTACTTCACGATCCGGAAATCGCTCGTAGATTAAAAGTATGGCAAGCTGGAAAAAGTATTCACCATGCTTATCAATCCGGGTTACTTGAACATATTCTTTCATGTACAAAACTCGCTGTGATTTTATCGCCACATTATAAAGTGAACCGCTCATACGTTGTTGCCGGTTGTGTTCTTCACGATATCTGTAAAATTTACGAGCTGACTGAAGGGCCGGTTGTCGAATATACAGAGGAAGGAAAACTTGTCGGTCACCTTGTAAAAGGTCTTGAAGTTGTCGATGAACACGCATTCAGAATTAAAAATTTCCCATACAATATTAAACTTCATTTAAAACATATTTTACTTTCTCACCACGGAGAATATGAATATGGTTCACCGAAAATTCCAAGCACGTCTGAAGCTTATCTGGTTCACTTAATCGATTTAATGGATTCAAAAATGAGTTCACTTGAGCAGGTTAAAAAGAACGACAACAGCAGCGGGCACTGGAGTGGATTCGTAAAACACATGGACCGTATTGTTTATAAATCCGAACTTCCAAGTTTTACCAATTATGTGCTGGATGGTGATAAACCTCAGTCAACTGAAGCCAAAGCGCCCGCTCCTGCTCCAGCTTCAAAATCTAATTCAAAAGAACCGAAATCAACATTTGGGAACCTTTTAAAAGACTTTAAAGTCGAAGACTAGGCCCTCAAGAAATCTTGTCGATTTACGATAAGATCTCTATGAAAAAACTAAATTATTTTTTAGCGTTCTCTTTTGTTTTCTCTTTCAGTTATTTTTTAATTACTAAAGATTACAAACACCCTTCCCGCTCGATTGCTCAGGCCGGTTCTCCTGATGGTGATTATGAAATTACCTGAAGAAGTTCAGACAAAGGCGACTACACAGGCAGGAGCGCGGATTTAATTATGGTATCGCGAAAGGACTGGACGCTCTCTGGAATAAAAACCAGGACAGCTTGAACATCTATCACAAAAAATTATTAAATTTTGAATCGTTCATTTCAGAGTTTACTCATCTCGATGCAGGAATTTACATCGGTGGTATTGCTGACTGGTCTGGAATTCATCTCACGATGACATCAATCATGTCTCAATTATTTGTTTCACAGGAATTACAAAAAGTTTTTCCAGATGATTCGAAAAATAAAAAATCCATGCACATGCTGAAGACAGTTTGATGGAGATTGATAAAGTTTATAAAAATGCACACAGAGGATTCTTAACTCTGGTTGCTTACGCTTATTCTAATAAAGCACATAACGCCCCTGAGTATGCAAAAAAAGCACAGGAAGCATTGTGGTCTCTGAAAGAAGTTCCCGCTCCACGATTTGTTGGTAATGCCGGAGCTGATTTACCGAAGCGTGCCGACTGGTCAGTATCAGCATGGCCGCGCCAGCCATGGAAAGCACTCAAAGGTTTTAGAAAATTAAAAGACGATCCGAATGTTCTGAGCCTGATCCAGGGTGCTTACTCTTACCCTTACTTTGAAGGGACTGCCTGGCAGACAACTTATTTCTGGAAGGACATTCCGTTTCCAGTCTCACTATCCTCAAACAAAGCGACGAAATCATTTTCTTCTGATTATTTAATGCTTTACTGGGTAAGCCGAAGTTCAGGACTCATCTCTGCTCTGGATTAATCAATCCAGAGTAAATGAGTCCGGAATAATTCACTAGCGAGTATTTTCCCGGCCGGGAATAAAAAACTTAAAACCTCTATAATCGTTTTATGACGAAAGTAGCAGAAAAAGCCGTTCCCGCTGTAGTAAACAACCACAACTTAAAAAGTGTAAAACCTTTTCGTGGTCATGGAAAAGAAGTAGCTACGAAAGCTCCAGGTGAAATTCCAAAAGCTGATATTACTGAGCAGGCAAAAGCATTAAATGCTGCTGAAGAAGCAAAAACAACAGAACCAACTTCATCGTCAGAATCATCTCCTTCAAAATCAACAGCAAAAGAAGTTTTAGAAAAAGCGACAAGTGTTGCGAAGGCCGTTTCGAAAGTTCCGGTGCTTCCTATCATCACTCCTTCTGCAGATTCAAAAGCACTTCAAGCTGCAGATAAAAAACTTAACAATGAAAAAAGACCAGAGCCACCTATACATCAGATTAAAAAACCTGCCGTCATCTTCATTGAAGGCTTCAGCATGTTTGGAATTTCAAATGGCGACGGAATTAAAGATATGGCCGACAACTTTCCAGGCGCAAAAAAATTCGACTGGACTGATCACGATAAAATTGTCGAAGAAATTAAAAAGCACGCTCCAGACCAGCCTGTGGTGCTTGTGGGGCATAGTTTCGGTGGCGATACAGCTATTGAAGTAGCGAACGAATTAAATTCTCCCAAACACGGATTCCGTTCTGTTGATTTATTAGTTTCAATCGATGCAGTTGGAATGAACAAAACTATTATTCCCGTAAACGTGAAAAGCAATTTGAATTTTTTCGGTGAAGGACTTATTCCTTTTGTTCACGGTGACCCGACTGTGGCGAGAAATACAAAATACACAGAAGTCACGAATGAGCTTCGTTCAGAAATGCATTCGAAGATGGATGATAATCCGGAAGTACAGTTTGAGATTTTCAACAAGATCAATGAAACTCTTGGCAACAAGGCCGAAGATGAAGTTGTGATTGAAATTGGTGAAGAACAGATTAAAAATGTTCTTGAAGCGCTTTTTAAAAATCCAGAAACATCAAAAGCTTAATCTTATTACTTACATTCTTCCACCGAATCATGCGACATAAACAACTGATGCTCTTCCGCATCCAACCCAATACACACAGGTTCATTGTTAGTTTTTGAATCATCTAAAAAAGTTACAAGGTCTTCACACGAAAACATATCGAGAGGCACGTGCCCTTGCAGTTCATTACTGTTGTAGAAATCTATTCCTGTAATAAAGCTCTGGCAGTCGAGAGTCACTTTGTCGAACTTAGTGGTCTTCACATCAAAAACGTAATCCATTCCTGGCAGCGGAGTATAATCCAACATTGGCGTGCGAACTATTTCACCTGCTGATGCAAAAGTTGCCACTGACATTATAATTCCGATCAAAACGATCATCTTTTTCATATATCCTCACTTGCTGTGACCAACAAATCGGGTGATGAAAAAAAAAGTTGAGTGTTTTAATAGAAAAAAGTGGAAATAAATGCCGGGGAGTCAAAATCTAGACGCTTAAGCAAAAAAAAGGGCCCGCATAAAGCGGGCCCCTTCTTAAAAGAGTTTTAGTCTTCTGGAGGACTAAAACGGAATGTCATCAGATGTGAAGTTAGTATCTGTAGAAATGTCGTACTCAGGGCTCGCCATTGAAGTATCGTAAGTTGGTTGAGCACCAGCTCCATCTCTTGTAGCTCCAGCAGAAGCGTTAGCAGCAGGGCCGCCAATGAACTGAACTGTCTTCGCTACGATTTCTGTCGTGTAACGTTTTTGTCCTGATTTATCATCCCATGAACGTGTCTGAAGAGACCCTTCAAGAAATGCTTGTCTTCCTTTTGCAAGGTACTGGTTGCAAAGCTCAGCAAGTTTTCCCCAAACAACAACTCTGTGCCATTCAGTTCTTTCTTGTTTTTGTCCTGCTTTGTCTGCCCATGATTCGCTTGTAGCAACTGTAAAGTTACATACTGCCATTCCACCTGGAGTGTATTTTAACTCCGGGTCTTGACCTAAGCGGCCTAGGATAATTACTTTGTTAACACTCATGAGATCTCCTTTTGTGTTCACAGTTAATGTATTCGTTTGAAACTAACTGCTACGTGTGTGTTGTTTAATGGACGTCATTAAACGTTAATTCTCTCAGGAGCAAAAGAAGAATTATCTTACAAAATATTAAATTATTACTTTAGTTAAGTTCTTTTCGCGGATGCTTCAGAAACTGACGGGGTAACACCCTGTTTTTGGGCCCAGAAATCTGCAACCTGCTGACGCGCAACTCTGACGTCACGCTTATACGAAGTAGCGTCAAATCCGCAGTGAGGACAGGCAATCTGTTTTTTATAATCTGACCTGATAGCGAGCTCGAAAAATCCCCAGACAGCAAAAAAGACGACTCCACCATTCACTCCGACTAACGGATATAAAGCAGCTGCAATCATGATTGATGTAAGAGTAATTTGAACAATATTTTTTTTCGTAAGTCTCGGTGACGTCGTGACATTTCTTTCTGTACGGCAAAGCGGACAAAAGAAATTGCGATCTTTATTTTTATATTTATAAACACGGTCAACTAAAGGCTTATTTTTCACTCGATTCTCCTCCCATAATTCTACTCTCTCCAAGGGGAATTTATTAGTAGGCAAAAAAGAGGCGAGCCAGATCCCCCGCGGGATCTGGTGTTTCGATGTTGTCTTGTGTGGAGTGCACCATGCACGGTATGAAGGTAGGTAGTGATGGGATTTCCGAGATACAGCTAACGTTCAACATATCAGGACTCGGCCTCCTGAACTCAATTAATCAAGTACAAGTTATAGGCCAAGTCATAGGACCACCACTTGCCCCTATGGCAATGAGATATCAATGAATTAATAGACAGCTAATTACGCGTTCGGTAGCATTGAGACACTACAGAGAGTTTTATAGAGTGATTAAAAGTAACCGCGGACAGCTTAGTATCTTCATGGGCATTACCTTGATTCTGGTAATGGGCATGCTGGCGTTTATAATCAACGTCGGTCTTTTTGTTAAGGCGAAAATCAATCTGCAAAATGCTGTCGATGCTGCTGCCTTCTCGGGTGCGGCCACACAGGCAAGACAGCTTACGAACATTGCCTATGTAAACTGGGAAATGAGAAACACTTACAAAGAATGGATGTTTAAATATTACGTACTCGGGCAACTGGGACTCGTAAAAGGAAACAACAATCTTTCTGACGGTGCTTTAAACAGCAGTGATAAAGTGAGTTTTTTACTAAAGACTCCTCCGCAAAACACAGGTGACCAGGCCTCGGTTGGTTTTGATAAATACAACATCCCTACCATCTGCATTCACAACAACTCATCAACTGATATCTGCCCTATCTATAACCTTCCAGGGATTCCGCGTTTCCCTGCGATTGGTGTTGCGGGAATTTCTGAAATTCACGAAGCATTCGTTAACAAACTTGTTTCAGAAAAAGGGGCCAACTGTTCTGCGAGAACACAGATCAACTTCCTCGCTGCACTTTCGTGGGCGTACAGTTCAGGGATCAAAGAAATTCCTGGTGCTCCGTTAATTGCAACCAACAGGGCCGGTGCATGGCCGGAGTCACTCGAACTTGCAATGAGAATGAGAAATCTCGAAATGATTGTGAACCGTCCCCCAGTTGAAGGAATCGGGCACGATCTTGTTAAAACATTAACTCAAAATTCGGACATCGGATTTAATGAAAGACCAGTGAAAGCTTTCATGTCTGCTTATAGAAATCTTGGCGGTGGAAAATATAAAAACAGCAAGGATGGAAGCAACGACGAACTTTCTTATTCATTCAAGCTGACAGAAATTGCACCTCAACCATTTCACGCCAACGATAATAGTGTGTCGGGATTTTTAATTCCCAACACTTTCAGTTACCCCGGCGGGTTCACTGCATTTGATAAACACTATCTTGACCTGCAGGCCGTTCCTATAAATTATTCGACGATGTTTACAACATTTGCGACGACGAAAAACGTGTATGAAGCCGGTACTGAAGCAGAAGGTTCATGCAGGGTTTCGAAATCTGCACTTCCTGTACCCGGTTACATTATGGGCTTCGTAAAAAATCCTGCTGTCGTAACTTATTACGCTGTAAAAGGTGAAGCAGACTTCACTGGATTATTTTTTCCAAGAAATGGCGACAGTGCGAAAAGTTTTAAACTGACTGCATACGCTGCTGCTAAACCTTTTGGCGGACGTATCGGACCGAGACTTTTTGGTTTTGCGTTTGGTGATCAATCTGTCATACCACGTGCGGATGAAAATTCTCGAAGCATGCCGTACATTAGCGGTATTGATATTGAAGTTAATACAGGATTCAAACCGGGGATGCCTATTCCATCGAGTCAGGTATTCTGGGCCAACGGATTTACTTCCGTCGTTGGTGGAGTTCCGGGGACGAATGCAAATATTTCATATGGTATTCCCAATATGATTTACGATTTCAAAAATGATTCGCAGTTAAACGCGCAAAACGGCGGTGGTGGCGCTTCAAAAATTCAGACTGTAAAATCACAAATGATGATGAACAGTTCGACAGCAGAAACATCAGGACTCTATCAATCATTCCAGATGAAAGCACTGAAGTCCGCACTCGGCGGAGACTTCACTGGAAAAGCAATGACTCAAACGGATTTAATGAAAGCGCTGGTAACATCGAGACAAGTCACCAGATACGATGCTGCCAATTACCTGATCCCGGATTTTAACCGCGGCCCAAGTGCCGGCAGTGATCTTGAAACAAATGCTGCGCCGACAGTAAAATTTTTAGGGCCGACAGGTGGTGGTGTAGGATTCATATATAAAATTTTTGCTCCACTTGTTGGAGGTGGACTGCTTTATACCAACAAAAACCAAGTTGGAAATATTGTTTCCAGTTATATGCAGGCCAACGATAAAGCGATCGATGCTTATCTTCAGGCGCTGCTCGAAGTTGCAAACAACATCTATGCTATGCAATCTGTTTCAGGGGCCGCAACCAACATCAACGAGCAGGCAGCTTTAAGTATCCATCCAAATGCATTGCCACCTCCGGGCGGCACAAATCCGAGACCTAATTTTCTGGTCAGCGGAGACCCCAATGATTCATCTGCTCCAACTTGTAAAAAAGATATGGCCTCAAAGTTCAATCATTTTTTCAGAGGAAAAAACACTCAATGTGGAATCGTTCCTCTTGAAACTTTAATGATCGATTACATCGATAAAAAAAATAGTCAGTCCGGCGGAAATTATTATTACACTTCTTCGTACTATAATCCCCTGCCAACCCGCGCGATCATGACTGCGTATTATCCGGGACCGCGTCAAGGTGCCGACGTTGGAGCTGAAGCAAAAGCAGAGAGCCCTATTGGTGTTTCAGTGTCCTCACTTGACTACTCAACGCGCAGAAATTTTTACTCAACTAAATTTATTCCATTAAATAAGCTGTTTCTCAGCAAAAATGGCTACAGAGAAGAAGTTTTCCTGGAATCTGACACAAAAGCACCACAAGATCTCACCAATCTTATTATGCAAAATCCTATTAAGGACGACGGGTCAACCGGCCTGAATAATAGTTATTATAACGATTTTTAGTCCTTGAAAAAAGTTTGTTTTTCCAGCTATACTCTTGTGAGTTTTGATGAAAAACATTTCTACATTTGAGGATATTCCAATGGCAAAAAAAGCTGCTAAAAAAGTCACTAAAAAAGCACCTGTAGCAAAAAAAGCGGCCCCTGCTAAAAAGGCAGCTACTGCAAAAAAACCTGCGGCGAAAAAAGCAGCCCCTGCTGCTAAAAAAGCGGCGCCGGCTAAAAAAGCTCCTATTGTAAAAAAAGCGGCCCCTGCTAAAAAAGCTCCTGTTGCAAAAAAAGCGGTCCCTGCTAAGAAGGCAGCTCCTACAAAAAAAGCTGCCCCTGCTCCCGCTAAAAAAGCAGCACCTGCTCCTAAAGCAGAAGCGAAGAAAAAAGACACAGTTTTATCGCGCGAAGAAGCGATCAAAAAATATAAGAGTTCAATCGTTGAGCCGAAAAAAGAAGTGAAAAAAAGTAAAGGCAAAAGCATTTTACTGGACGACATGGACGATGAAGATTTCGATCTTGATGCAGACACAGATATTGATGAAGATGGTGAAACTGTAGACGAAGCAATGGGCGACGAAGATTTTCTTGATGATGAAGACGAAGATGCAGTAGCTGGAAAAGCTACAAAATTTGAAGAAGAGTTTGATCCTGAAGAAGAAGAAGGTGGTGCTCCTGCTGAAGGCGCATACTCTTACGGATGGGGTTACAATGATGCTTTCGATAAACCGGAAGATGATGATTTAGACCGCGAACTGGATGAAGACGAGCAATATGCGCTTGGAAAAAAACCTGGAGCAGAGGCCGAAGAAGACGAAGACGACGATTACTAGAAAAATAAACACAAGGGCTTCTTCGGAAGCCCTTTTTAATTTAAAGGGGTTCAATGATGAGCGCACCAGAACTGGATTTATACTATTTCGATGCATGTCCATACTGTCAGAGAGTATTGAATGTGATTAAAAAAAATAAAATCAAAGTGAACTACAAAGATATTTACGAAGGAACAGTTAACCTTGAAAAACTGAGACATATCACTGGCAGAAAAACCACTCCATGTTTATTCATCGATGGCGATCCAATGTTTGAATCTCTCGACATCATGGCATGGCTTGAAAAAAATTTAGATAAGCTGGAAAAAACAGCATAAGGTAAAAAATGGAAATCCGCGATCCCGTCCACGGCTCAATTCACATTCTCGATGAAGAGATCCCTATTATTCGCGATGATTTTTTTCAGCGCTTAAGAAACATCAAACAGCTTGGTTTTTCGGAATATGTTTTTCCGGGGGCCACACATACGCGCTTCATTCACTCAATCGGAGTCATGAATATTGCTTCAAATGCTTTTGATCGTTTGTTCAGAACTAAACTTCAGGATAAAAACTTTCAGCGTTTGAAAGAGACTTTTAAACTTGCCTGCCTTCTTCACGACGTAGGCCACGCTCCCCTGTCTCACTCGACAGAAATCGTGATGCCACAGCTTTCTGAATTAAAAATTCCAAAAGATTTTTTATCACTGAAAGACCAGAAAACTGACCGTCAGGCGACTCATGAAGATTATACAATCAAGTCGATCGTCGACAGTTCTTTCTCCGGTTCATTTTCTCTCGTAGAAAAAAAATTCGGCCTTGAAAGAAAATACATTGCTGACCTGATCGTCGGCCACACAAGTGACCCTTCTTATTTTACGGTTGAAGGAATTAATTATTTTCCTATCCTGACCCAGCTGGTTTCCAGTGAGCTTGACTGCGACCGCATGGATTATCTTCTTCGCGACAGTTATTTCTGTGGTGTAAGTTACGGTTCATACGATCTCGACTGGATGCTCGACAATCTAGAGATGTGTATTGAAGATAACAAGGCTTACTTAGGTATTAACGAACGTGCCGTTGTGACATTCGATGATTTTCTTCTTTCACGTTATCACATGTTCATTCAGGTTTATTTCCATTACCGTGCAGTTTGTTTAGAGCAGCTGCTTTATAAATACTTCCGCACGTCTCCGACTGAATACGTGATCCCTGCGAGCATTGAAGATTATATCGAGCACGATGATCAGCATTTAATGAAGATCCTTCGTAGAAGTAAAAATAAGTATGCTGAAGCGGTTGTTAAAAATCAGGTTCCGCAGAAAATTTATGAATCGTTTAACGATAAACAGGAAGTGCATCTTTCGGCAATTCAGGACTATCTGGCAAAAGAAAACATCGAATTCATCCGTTCGAGTTCATCTGGACGTCTTTCAAAGTATTACGTTGATGAAACAAGCATCAGCAAATACCCGATGAAAGTTGTCAGAAAACTTTTTGGCAGCAACGAAAAAATCACTTTTGATATCAACGAAGCGACTGATTTGTTCACGAAATTCGCCAAATCCCATGCGGTCAACAGACTCCACTGCGATTACGAATCACTGACACCGGCCCAGCAGAAGAACATTCTGGAATTGATCAAAGCTCAATAGCATTTCTTGCCCGACTCCCTCTGGAGGGATCCCCTGTGTAAAATAAAGGGATCATCTTTTAGAAGGAGTCTTGTAGATGGATCTTAAAAGTTTTCAGATGCTCGAATTTATCAATTCACGTTTAAACAATATTGAAAAAAATATTGCACGTATTGATGAGAAACTGGACTTCTCCATCACCCTTCAAAGAAACCATTTAGTACGTGTAAAAAACGGCGAAGAAATCGACGACAGCATGATCCTGATGGGAAGGCCTTACAACGACATCTCTCCACAAAGAGCGTGGAGTATTTACAACAATCCCAATATTGATTTTTTTGTTCTCGACGTAACTGCAAAAGGTTTTGAGAAACATAAGAGACTGGAAGAAGCGGTTCATATTCCCATTGAAGAACTGCATATCAGATTTACTGAAATCCCCAGCAAGACAACTCCTATTCTGGTTATCTCAGAAAACGGTCTTCGTTCAATCCAGGCGTGCGAGCTGCTGGTGAAAAAAGGATTTTTCAATATCAATAATATTTCCGGTGGCTATGAATTCTGGCCGGGGAAAAATTCAACAGATGCTCAAATTAATTCCCCAAACAGTGATGCAGATATTTAAAAAATCATTTTAAAAACTGATGAACTAAAACTGCTCCGCCGTAACCCAAAACCCCCATATATGAGAACATATAAAAAGGGTATTTCCACGATCCCATTTCTCTTCTTACAATTGCCAGTGTGCTAGTGCATTGAAGAGCGAAGACAAAAAATATTAATAGACTCCATACTACTGCAGTCGTAAAAACCGGCAGCCCTGTAGCTGGATCTATTTCTGATCGAAGTCGCTCTCTAAGTGTTGTCGATTCTTCATCAACATTTCCCAAAGCATAGACTGTTCCCATAGTTGAAACAAATAACTCTCTGGCGCCAAACGCCACCATCAGGCCTACTCCCATTTTCCAGTTCATACCCATTGGACGCAACACTGGCTCTATCAATTTACCAGTCTGCCCCAAGACCGAACCTTCGAGTGTCATAGATGAAATCTGTTCAGGAGTTTTATTAACAGTTAATTTTTTATCAGGTCCCGGAAAAGTTGAAAGGAACCAGATCAGAATTGATAATCCTAAAATGATGGTTCCCGCTTTCTTTAAAAATAATTTTCCTTTTCGCAATGCTTGTCTGAAAGCAAATCTCAGAGAAGGTTTTTCATAGTGTGGTAAATCAATCATGAAGTTACTGGTCTCGCCTTTGAAAATAGTTAACCTGAAAATTTTGGCAACCATTAAGGAAAAAAAACTTCCAAGGAAATAAAGAAAGAAAAAGGCCAGTGCCTGCGAATTTAAAAATCCCAGGTAAGTTATTTTTGGAACAAAGGTTCCAATCAGCAGTACATAAACCGGAAGTCTGGCACTGCAAGTAATCATCGGGATTGTCATGATGGTACAAGCTCTTTCCTTGTGATTCGGAATGCTTCTCGCGGCCATGATAGCGGGAATTGCACAAGCAAAACCTGACATATAAGGAAGGAAGGCTTTTCCGTTAAGACCAAACATACTCATCACTTTATCAGTTAAAACAGCAGCGCGTGAGATATACCCCGACTGCTCTAAAAGGCTTAACAAAAAGAAAAGAATCATAATTTGGGGAACAAAAACGACGACCCCACCGACTCCGGCGATGACACCATCAATTAGTAAACTTTTAAAAAATCCATCGGCCATATGAGGAGCTAAAAATTGCCCGAGCGCGGAAACCATTCCTTCTGAAAAATCCATTAGAGGCCCGGCCCAGGCGTAGATCGCGTGAAAGATGAAATAAAAAATGCCCACAAAAATGATCGAGCCCCAAAACTTGTGCAGAATAATTGAATCGATATTTTCTGTTAATTTGGTTTTTTTCGTAGAGTGTTTATAAATACTGTTAATAATCTGGCGCGCTTCTGCCTGATGACTTTTGATACTATTGATAACTTCTGTCGCCGAGATTTCATCGAAATGATTATCAGGCAGAAGCTCGGGCATAAATTGTTTGGCATCAGGGTGAATTTTTATTTTTGGACTAAGAGTTTCACCAGCAAGAACATCATTCTGGTGTTTTCTAATAAAGTTATCCAGATCTTTTTCGTCATCGTTGATGGCCGAAATGCTTAATACCGGCAGTCCCAGTCTTGCTTCCAGTCTTTGAGCGTGAGCTTTAGTAAAAAGCAAATGATCATTTTTATTGATAATAACGACGATTTTTTTATTTAAAATTTCTTTCACAGCTAGTAACAATGACAACGAAGCTTCAAAACGATCCAGGTCGATGATCATGGCGATCATTTTATAGTGAGCGCAGTCTTTGATTAAAGTTGTGGTCGTTACCCCTTCATCTAAACTAGTCGGAATCAAATTAGTGACACCTGGTAAATCGACAACACTTATTTTTTTCTCATTTATACTATTTGAAATTAATTCTGAACTGGCAGAGTCGACAGTGACCCCAGAGTAGTTGGAAACTTTTCTCAACTGACCGGTCAGCATATTAAAAATTGTCGATTTACCTGAATTGGGAAAACCTACGAGTAAAACGTTTTCCATATTATTCTCCTAACTTCTTAACGATAATTTTTTTAGCGTAATCTTTTCTTAAAGCAAAAAAATTCCACTCTCCGTGTTTGATGGCCATGGGGCCGCCGAATAAACTTTTTGATTGAATGACAACATGATCACCTGGAAGAATCCCAAGTGAGATAAATTTAAATTCGTACAAACCTTCACCGTCGTAACTAACAACTTCGACTTCTATACCAACATCTACATCTGCCAGAGTTAAACTCATCGTGTATTCCATAAGTGAAATTAATTCCCCATTGGGAATAAAAATTTGAATAGCCAAACTTTGTCATATTATTAGAGCGACAGGCGATTATCAACAGGAAGTTTCCTGATGATACTCATCAATAGTTAGATAATACATAAAATGTGTTTTTGCGCGAGCGGTTAGGCTGCTTGAACGGCTTGTTTTGCCACACACTCTTTTCTAATCAGAAATTTATAGATCCCGTATGTCATGATCCAGTAGAGGACGAAAACGATCACCGTCATAAGTGCCGGCGTTGACTGATACCCTGTAAGTCCCGAAATGAACTGACCGAAAGACGTCTGTTCATTGATAAATCCAGAGGTATCCCAGGCCACGTCCTTAATAGTCGGTAGGTAATCACTTTGAATAAGTTTTCTGGTTACATTCAAAATCAAACTGGATGCTGTTAAAAGTAAAAAGACGGTCGTGACGTTGAAGAAAACTTTTTGGCTGAAAAACTTAAGTCCTCTGTTGAACACCCACCACGTTCCAATCGATAGAACAAATCCAATCAATGCGTAAACAACAAGAGAGCTCATCATCTTTTTTTCCATTGCTTCGAATGCCACACCATAAAGGAATACGACAATCTCAGATCCTTCACGTGCTACAGCTAACATCGATAAAATCGCGATCTCATATTTTTTTGAAGAGTCCATCGCCTCTTTCATTCCAGTTTCTAACTCCGACTTCATTTTGCGGCCGTGAATTTTCATCCACAAGCACATATGAGTAATCAGCACGCAGGCTGCGACCAGCATCAAATTCTGGAATTGCTCCAGAGCTATACCCTGCAATTCTGTTTCAGCATAATTGATTCCCAGTGCGAGAATAACACTTAGAAGAACACCACCTAAAACTCCAAGCCACATAAAGTTTAAAGCTTGTTCTTTAGCTGCGCCTTCCGGCCGTTTTTTTAAGTATGAATAAAGAATGCCGACAACAAGTGCTGCTTCAAAAGACTCTCTCCAGACGACAAACATTGCATTGATCATAACGATTCCTATTTAGCGATTAAAATTCCCTTTCCAGTACTTGGGTGAAAGTCTGCAAAGTAATCGTACGAGCCTGGTTTAAGTGGCCCGATTGTTATGGTTATTGATTTTTTAGGGCCGATAAATTTTTCCACGACCATTGATTTACTTTCAAATTCTTCGGAGCTTGAATCATCATTATAAATTTTAAGCTTGAACTTTTTATTGGCCTCAACTTCAATCTTTTCTAAATCGTATTTATGATTTTTGATATGTAGTTCGATGATTTTCAAGTCATCAGCGAAAGCGACATTTGAGAGAAGAGCTAAACTAATTAACAGTTTCATAGGGACTCCAGAAATTTTAAGACCTGCTGTCTTTCTGTTTTGGTTAATTGAACATAATTATTTTTTGAAGAAAGTGCCTCTCCATCGTGCCACAAAATGGCCTCCTGGATATTTCTAGCACGCCCATCGTGAAGGTAGCGCGTGTGATTGTTAACCGCTTTAAAAAGACCAATACCCCATAGAGGCGGTGTTCTCCACTCTCTTACTGTAGCATCAAAGTCCGGCCGGTTGTCGGCAAGGCCTTCACCCATTTCATGCAGAAGCATATCGGTGTAAGGATATATTTTTTGCTTTGAGTTTTCAGGAAATTCTTTATCGATGCCTGTTACATAAGATTCAGTGTGGCAGGCAATACAGTTCATTTGCTTAAAAAGTTTTTCCCCTTTGAGCGCATCAGCATCGTCCATATTTCTTCTAATTGGGACAGCTAAAATTTTTGAATAAATTTCTACGTCCTTTAAATCCTTTTCACTGATTTCCGGAGTCGATTCGCTGTATGCTTTTTTGCATTCGAGTTGAGCACTTGTGCACGACTGCTGTGGAAAAAGTTTTGAAGTGATTCCGATGTCACCTAAAAAAGCACTGGCATTTTGCTGGTGGATATCCGGTTGATTGGCCTTCCATCCGAAACGGCCAAGCTCTCTTCTTTTTTTAGTATAATTCCAGACGAAGTTGGCCCGTCCCGAAATTCCGTCATGATCTTTATCGTTCGGGTCTTCTTTTTTTAATATGTCTGATTCTTTAATCGCCTCAAGTAAACCAAGGCCGATCATTTGTGGTGAAACACGAACAGAAAACATTGTGTCTTTTTGAAAATCGCCGTAGGCAAGTTTCGAAAATTCTAACTGCGGTTTGATCAGAGAATAAATTTCGCCATCAGGAAATTTATCTTTTGTTTCTTTGTAAATTATTTTCACATCACCTTCAGCTGGAACACCAATAATTGAACGGTGATTAAACTGACCACCATATGAAGGCTCATCTAAAGGAGCTCCATGAATATCTTTTCCCGGGACACTCAAGCGAATTAAAACTGAAGTAAAAATTTCTCCTGGTTTTGCATCTTCCAGTGGTGGGTGCCCACGGCCGTCTTTAAAGTGGCAAGCTGAGCAACTGTTGGCATTGAACAGAGGGCCAAGACCATCGAGTGTTTTAACAGAAGCTGGTGCAATCACCCAGTTAGTATTGAAAAGTGAATTTCCAATCATGAAACTTTTACGGTGAATAGTACTGCTGTTTTTTGCGGGAAGTGAAAATGCATTACCGGTGACAGAGTTAACTGAACCCTCTCCACCGGTAAACTCCTGCGTATGCGCTTTTTGAGTCAGCATTAATGTAAGCAGCGAAACTAAAATCATATTAAACTATTTGTGTTCGATGTTAATATCCATTCCTACTTTTGAAATAGATTTAGCAATAAGTTTTGATTGAGTCTGAAGAGACGCAATAATTTTATTAGATAATTTTCTCCCTGGACCATTTTTCTTTTCCATAATGATGTTGTCGAATGGCGGTTTTAATTCTTTGAACATAGATAATGTTTTATCCATCGTGTTCTGAATATTTGGTTCACCCTTAGGATCGATTGCAGTGATGAAAGCTTTTAATCCAATACCGTTAAAGCCTTCATATTTACCAGTGTAAACAGCGAGGATACCTTCCTGGTTTCTAATGAAATCTAAATGAGTTAAATCAGAAAAGCAGTCCTGTTCATTTTCCTGGTCGTTCTTCTCTAGAGGAACAGTCATTCTCTCGCCAGACATTTCATCCATAGCGAGTGTTCCGATACCTAAAAACATTTTTTGAATTGTTTCGTGAGGTGGTGCTTTTAAGAAACTCTCAACGAAGTTTCCTTTAACAGCAGGATCCCATGCCGTTAAAAGTTGTTGTGAGTGTTCAACTAAAATAGCAGCAACTAAATTAATATAAGTCGCTCTTCTTTCTGCATTGGCACTTTTAGCAGGGATATAATCTTCAAAAGATCTTTTTCCTGCTGATTTTAAATCCATGTCCTGTCCCCATAGAAGGAATTCAATCGCATGGTAACCAGTAGAAACATTTTTCTCACCATCTTTTTCATTTTGAGCAACGATGACTTCTTTTGTAATTTTGGGAAATAATTTAGTGTTGTTGATGATTCCTGCATCGGCATTACCTTTAACGTAATCGATATACGCTTCATCAAGAGGCCATGCGTTCATCAATCCTTCAGGTCCTGTTTTCGCATCATCAATCGGTCCGCCATAAAAACGGAAAGCCTCTGTTGCAGAATAAACATATCGAGCATCCTGCCATGCTTTTTTTGCAGCATCTTGAGTGGCCACAGATGGATTTTTTGTAAAAGCTGCAACCGCTGCTTCTAAATTTTTATTCACTTTTAGAAGTTCAGAGTATGTATTGAAAACATGCTTTGAATAATCAGCAACGATATTAGCGGCCACTGATTCAGGAAAAGTTACAGATTCTTTTTTTGATGATTTTTTTGCAGCAAATGTGCTGAATGAGAAGCAAAGCATTAGTGCTATTGCCATCAGTTTAGTCGATTTCACGAAAACTCCTTTGGGATAGAATATCTAAGTTCTAACCTAAAAGATCTAAATGTCAAATAAAAGTTTCAGACACCAAACAATATTGGTTAATGATCAGAGAAGTGCTCGAAAAGACCTGGCTGAATCAATAATTTTGAATGGAAGTTTTTAAGAATTAACTCAACACGATTTAATTCTAAGTCGCCGATGAGGTCAGTGTATTTCTTTTCGATATCACCGATACATTCGAACAGGTTCAATTTAAATTTCAACCCATACTCTGTAAGGAAAATATTTTGTTCGCGTTTGTCGTGAGAGTTTAAACGGCGCTCGATGTAACCGCGGTTTTCAAGTTCATTTAAGTGAGACGTCATCGTTTGTTTTTTCAAACCGCATCCCGCTCCAATTTCCTTTATAGAAGGCCCTTCATGCTCGCATATAAAGAGCAGCACTTCTAAGAACGAAGGTCTTAAATCGGTAAATCCTCTTGCTTGTAATGAGATTAGTAGTTCGGCCGAATACGTTCTGTAAATCTTCTTTACTAAACTGCCTATACTCGAAACTTTCTTCATGAAATGTCCGTGGTTATTGTTTGATAGTCCCTTCTTGAGACTATAGATAAGTTTCCCACGAAGATTCCGGGGGAGTCAAGTCTTACAACAGTACTAATTTCAAATGTCAGACTTTAGAATAAATTTCTCGCGTTGCTGATAGACGTTACTACGCCGCAACAAATCCCGAAGGTGAGTAAATTGGATCCACCATAGGACATGAGAGGCAGAGGAATACCTACAATCGGCATGAGTCCGGAAACCATACTCATGTTGATAATGGTGTGCCAGAAAAATATTGCGAGAACTCCGACGACGACAATGGAGTCAAACATCTTATTCACGTTGGAGGCGAGCCATAAAAGCCTGTAGAAAAGTGCGAGGTAGAGCGCGATTAAAAAAACGGCACCAACGAAACCATGTTCTTCATTAAAGATCGCGAAAATAAAGTCAGTGTGGTTTTCAGGTAGATAGTTCAGAGCTCCCTGCGAAGACTGTCTGAAACCTTTTCCAAAAAATTGCCCTGAACCAATTGCGATTTTAGATTGAATAGCATTGTATCCTGAACCCTTGGCATCGAACTCAGGGTCGATGAAAGTGATAATCCTTTTTTTCTGGTAATCACGTAAACCGAAGTTGTACATAACTGTTCCGCCGATCATACCCATCAGAGCGATGATCACAATTGTTTTCCATTTTAACTTTCTGTAGAAAGTAATGAGAAAGAAAATCAGCATCGTAAGCATTCCCGTTCCAAGATCGGGCTGGATGATAACCATGATCGCCGGAATAAAAGTAATCACGAATGGAATGATCATTTCCCGGAAGCCTATTTCCTGTTCAGGTGAAGCTTTTGAATACCAGCGTGCGAGCACTAGAACGAGTGACATCTTTACTAACTCAGACGGCTGGAATTTCATTCCGGCAATCCCGATCCAGCGTTGTCCCCCTAGAGCAGAGTGACCAACAAAGAGAACCATTATGAGCAGCATGATGCAAACGAGATAAGATGGATAAGCTAAGCGGTAAAAATTTTTCGGCTGAATAAAACTCACACCGATACCAACCAGCCAGGCCAAACAAAACCAGATAATCTGGGTTTTATAAATCCCCTGCTCCGGACCGACACCATGTGAATGAGTCGCAGAATAAAGATTTAAAATACCGATAATAAAAATCGCGGAACATATTCCAAAAAAAGAATAGTCGTAGCGTTTAAGTTCTTCTCTAAAGTTAATCATTATTCACCATCCGTCGGACCTGCATCCAGAATTTTTTCTAACGGAACACGTTTTCCGGTTTTATCCAGAATATAGTTTTTTACCAGAACACCTTGTTCATCATAAAAATCTTCCGGATTTGTTTCAGGAATCATTGGCACCGGATTCACGCGATTGTCTTCCACAACTTGCGGCCAGGTCATGTTAACTGATTCCTGGCCCATAATTTTCGCCTGATAGGCCGGGTAGTATTTATTTAAGTAAGCAGAGACCATTGCTTTTGCAACCGGGCCTCCGGCACTTGCTCCGTGACAACCGTGTTCAACAACAACACTCACAGCGATCTTTGGATTGCCCGCTGGAGCATACGCTGCAAAAAGTCCGTTGTTTCTGAATTTATAAGGTTGATTTTCACACTTGTTAAAAATTTTATCTGCCGACATACCGATAACCTGTGCTGTTCCGGTTTTCGCTGCCATTTGAATACCAACACCTCTCGATGCTCCGGCCGTACCACCTTGTGCCTGTGCTGTATCGAATAGACCTTCGTGAATGATATCCATGGTTTTTTTAGAAATCTTAAACTGGTGAATCATTTCTGGTTCGTAGCGTTTTAAAACCTGGCCGGAATTTGAGAAAACTTCTTTTACAACGTGTGGTCTCCAAAGTTTTCCATCGTTGGCCATCGTTGAATAAAACATCGCTAATTGCAGTGGAGTGACGTTAATAAACGACTGTCCAATTACACAGGAAAGTGTTTCACCTTTTTGCCATTCAACACCTGTACGCTTTAACTTCCATTCTTTGTTGGGAATTAAACCAGAAGTTTCTCTTGGAAGAATAATCCCGGAACGTTGTCCCATACCAAAGAGAGTTGCATATTTATAGATGACGTCGATGTCGATTTTATTTCCGATATTATAAAAATATACGTCACATGAAACCCGAAGTGCTTTAACAACATCAACTAATCCGTGACCTTCTTTTTTCCAGCAGTGAAATACACGTCCACCCATTCTATAACCACCGTTACAAACGACAGTAGTTTTTTCGTTAACAACACCCTCTTCTAAAGCGGCAATTGCAGTCAGAGGCTTGAATGTCGAACCTGGAGAATAGTGTTCTTGAATTGTGCGATCTCTAAGAGGACGTTTTTCGTCCATAACTAAACTTCCCCAATAGTTTGATGATAAACCTGTTGAGAAGTTTGCTGGATCAAATGCAGGACGAGAAACCATGGCTATTACTTCACCAGTTTCAGTATCTATCGCAATCGCTGCTCCGTCTTTTCCATCAAGCGCATGGTAAGCAGCAAGCTGAACGTCCCGGTCAATAGTCAGACGTACGTTTTTCCCTGGTTCCGGAACTTTGTTTTCAATTCCCGAATAAAGATCGTCAGTACTGATATGTCTTCTGGCGCGTCCTCTGGCATCAACTTCCATGAATTGATATCCATCTTGTCCACGAATTTCTAAATCGAACTGCTGCTCGATTCCCGATTGCCCGATAAAGTCACCTTGTTTGTAATCGTACTTATCCCTTTCTCTTAATTTAGGAAGTTTTTCCTGGGAAATTTCCGAAATGTATCCGAGCAAATGAGCACCGGTATCATGATCGGTGTACTCTCTGGAAATAAATGTTTCAACTGAAACACCGGGAATATCTGCCGATTCGGTTTCGATGATCGCTACTTCTTTTCTGGAAATATTCTTTTTGATAACGACAGGTATATAACGTGCTTGTCCCTGATAGCGCGCTAATATTTTTTTAATCGCATCAGGAGTTGTACCTAAAATGTTTGCTAATTTCACAATCGTTTCATCAGAACTTTCTAAATACTGGGGAGTCACGACAGCATCAAAGCGCGGAATGTTGTGGGTAAGAAGAACGTTGTTTCTGGAGAAAATCATCCCGCGTGGAGCGCGGACAACGTCTTTTCTCAGGCGGTTTTCCAGAGAGTAACTAAAGAACTGCTTCCCGCGATAAATTTGCAGGTACCAGAGTCGCGCCAGCAAAACGGCAAACGCGATAACGATAATATTAAAAATGATATCTGATCTTTCCTGATGGGATTTGACCAGATCGTCTTCACCGAACATTAAACCTTATCTCCTAACATACCACGGTCATCGATATTCCAGATGCGGTTGAGGATATAGAAAAAGATCGGCGATAAAAGTGCGATAATCACACTCTGAGGAAGGAAGCGCCATCCTTTTTCAAAAATATAATCCAAGCTTCCAAGCTGAATATAAATGAGGATAGATTGTACAAAAAACCATAATAACTGGAACACCTGGGTAATAAGAATCGTCATTCCCCAAGAAGAAAAGTGAATCATCTCTCTTACGTATGAGACGACAACACAGATTACAATGCCTGTTACAGTTCCCATCTCCCATCCTTCAACCGAGAAAAATCCATGGAAGTACTGAACAAATAAAATGATGATCGCAAGGTAAGGAGTTTCTAAACGAAGTCCTAAAAAAAGTACGATCAAAATGTTGAAAGGAATTCTATAATTCATCAATCCGATATTCGGAAATACGGCCGTCGTCATCACTTCTAAAAAGAATAGAAGGATCAACGTTTTGATTAACGGAAAGAGAATATCTTTAAGGTTGGTTCTCACCTGTTCACCTCAGCTGGGTTTAATTGTTCATCAAGGGCGCGCCACTCAAGTTGTTTGTGCTCTTCTTGTTCGTGAACAAGAACCAGAACTTCTTCCAGTTTAGAGAAGTTTACTAATGGAGTGATTTCTACGTGCTGAGTGATTCCGTATGATTCTCTTTCAATGCGTGAGATGTAACCGATCTTTAGTCCCTTCGGATAAACATTTCCAAGGCCCGCAGTTAAAACAGTATCGTTTAAAATAATTGGCTCAGTTCTGTTTACATATTTCATAATACAACGGCCGCGGCTGTAACCTTCAACGACACCGTGAGAGCGCAATCTTTCAACAACACCATCAACTCTGTTGTTGGCATCTAAAATTGTAATAACGTCGGCGAAATGATCCGTTAATCTGTAAACGTATCCCACTAATCCTTCCGCTGATGTTACAACAGACTGAAGCTTGATTCCGTTTTTAAGTCCCTTATTGATACGAACAACTTTGTAGTCATCCGCTGAGTCCCATGAAACAACACGGGCAACGATTTTTTTTCTTTCCAGCTGCTCACCGTAATTAATCAGTTCTCTCAGACGGTCACTTTCTTTTACGGCTTCCTGATAACTGAAAACTTCATTTTGAAGATCGGCGATTTTACTTTTTAATGTTTTATTTTCTTTGCTGGCATTGAGGTTTGCCAGGTAATGCTCGAAGTAAGATGAAATCCCTTGCTGAATTCCAGTCGTGAAACTCTGAACGGGTGCCATAAGGTCAATAATGACTCTTTCAGCAATAGAAGTTTTCTGGAATACATAATCACGTTGCGACATTCCATACAATGCAATTGCAAGAATTACGCTATTGATCACAATTTTGGTTCGGCGCTCTTCTGAGTCAGACAATCTCAACTGATTCACTCCGGGAATTGGTAGAAAAAACTATTAGGCTTAAGCTTAAGTAATCTTTTTTAAAAAGCCAATAAACTTTACGAACTAACTTTCTACCCGCTACAATATGACTTAAATTTTGTGAACTAAAGAAACCAAAAGGATCAAACGTATGTCTGAATTTACTCAAAACAAAAGCGCAGGAGTTTTTGCGACTGTTTTAATCGGTATCATCATTCTTGCTTTCATGTTTACCGGCTACCAGCAATTTGAACATGGTGGCGTTGCCTCTGTAGGAACAGTTGGTGGAATGCCCATCAAACCTGAAGAGTACCAGCAAGAGTACAACCGCCAGATTGAATTTTATAAACAAATTATGGGCGGAGAACTTTCAGCTAAACAACTTGAGAGTTTAAAAATCAAAGAAAGCACGATTAAAAACATCGTACAAAGAAAGCTGATGGTGAAGTTCGCAAAAGATCTCGGAACTTTTCCAGCGGAAGAAGAAATCAAAGCAGAAATTAAAGGCCTTCCATACTTCCAGTCTAACGGCCAGTTCGATATCACACGCTACAAAGGTATCCTTGCTCAGAACCGTCTGACTCCACTGGAATTCGAACACGATGTAGTGGACCAGATCAGAATGAAAAAAATCTCTGAGCTGACAGGTCACTTCCCTCTTTCAAAAGGGTACACAGACGATCTTAATAAATTCCGTTCAGAAAAAGTAAACGCAGAAATCGTTTCAATTTCTAAAAACTCACTTCGTCAGTTCATCGAAGTGTCGGATGCTGAAGTAACAAAATTCCTTTCAGTGCCAACAAACGAAAAAAGAGTTGAATCAATGTTCAACGAAAGAAAAGCAAGTTTAGATAAACCTGCTGAAGTCACTGCAAGACACATCCTGCTTATGACTGAAGGAAAAAAAGATGCTGACGTAAAAGCTAAGATTGATTCAATCGCTAAAGAAGTAACGACAGCAAACTTCAAAGCTAAAGCTAACCAGTACACTGAAGATCCATCTGGAAAAGGAAAAGGCGGAGATCTTGGAAGTTTCGGAAAAGGAAGAATGGTTCCTGAATTTGAAAACGTTGCTTTCTCTCAGAAGCCGGGAACAATTTCAGCTCCTGTAAAAACAGCTTACGGATACCACATCATTTTCGTTGAAAAGAAAACAGACGCTGTAACAGCTAAAGTGGCTGACTACAAAACCAAGTTCGCAAAAGAAATCGTTCAAAAAGATAAAATCGAAGAACTTAAAAATCTTACGGTATCGGTTGCCAACGGTATGAGAAAAGCACTTGAAGCAGGCAATGAATCAGAAGTGAAGTCCCTGGTAGCTAAATACAAAATCACGTACAACAAATCATCTGTAAATCGTTTAGATGGTGCTGGATCGAACACTTACCTTTCAGCAGATAACATGAAAGCGATCTTCTCAAGCGATTTAACGAAGCCTCAGTTCCATTCTTTTGATGACGGCGCAAATCTGATCATGATACGCACTACTCCAGGCGCAGTTGTGACTGACCTTGCTGAATCAGCTAAGGTTGCAAGCGACGAAGCTAGTTTAAAGAATGCTCTTGCTAAAAAAATGATGGATAACATCTTAAAGAAGCTTGAAGAGAACACGAAGATTAAAATCAATAATTCAGCACTACAAATGTAATTTGAGATGAGCAATGGCCGACAAGAAATCAAAATTTCAGCAAAACCAGGTGGGCAAGTTCTACGTTGATGATCAATGTATTGCTTGCGACGCTTGCGTAATGGAAGCGCCGAATTTTTTTGAAATGAATGATGACGACGGCCACGCTTATGTCAAACTCCAGCCTAAAAACCAGAAAGAAATCGACGAGTGTTTAAGCGCCATGGAAGCCTGTCCTGTCGAAGCTATCGGCGAAGATGGGGATTCTTAGTTAATAGACTACAGGTCTTCATTGCCGGGAAAAAATCTTTTCCAGTTCTTTCGGCCCCGATTGACGGAAATCATTCAGACTGGAACGTAACTCTGTCGAAGTCATCCGACGGTTATTTTTTCTTTCAAAAATTTCATCAGAAATTGTGACATGGTTTAACATCTGTTTACCGATTTCATTGATACTTGCCATGGTGGTAATTGCAGCTGACGGAACATCTTTTTTATAATCTGTTGGAATGCCGGAAATTTTCGATAACAATTGCCATACTCCGGGAATGTATCTTGTCGCCCAGATAATTCCAGCGAGTCTCGATTTTAATCCGCTGTGAACTTTATAATTGTATTCATTCATCCAGCGAAACATCTCTCCACTGACTGCATCCTTTCTTTCGCTGTCTCTGATAACTTTGTAATCAGTCCAGTCGAGAACAATTTCAAAACGCGAATCGATTTCCATATCTGCCGGAACCATCATCTTACCGCTTTTTAATCCTACGCCTTTTAAAAATTCCTGATCATTTAAATAAACAGTCGAAGGATTTTCCGGGATGATGACATTATTTTTTGAAATTTTTTTTAAAGCATCGTATGCAATTTCTTCGCACGACATTTTTGAATTGTCGGAGAAATCCAAATCGTAGTCATATGGAATTGGCGTCTTCTTGATTTCTGATTCCTTAATTCTTTTATACATATAATTGGCAGCGGAGCTTGCGAGGGCCTGGTCTCTCATTCTTAGAACCAGAATTCTTACGTTTTCATCTTTAAGTGCTTCTTCAATTGAAAAGCGGCTAACACCGTGGCCGATGTAGGACTCCATACTCTCTGTGATTTTTGTAGCCACATCGACATGAATGAAAACAATATGACTGAAAACAGATTTTGGATTCATCACTTCAGAAATTGTTGAAGAAACAAAGCTTGTGCCTTTTGTGATCAGGATATCGCCATTTTTAAATTCAAATTTTTCTTTCAGCTCGGCCAGGTGGTACGGGTATGGCTGGCCTTCAATAATTGGTGCCGGTGCTTTTTTGTAATCAATAGATTCGGCAGGAATCTGAGGAGTTTTATAGAAAAGTGAACCGATGTAGTCTTCTCTCATTCTCATTGCCGTGAAAATGTTACGTAGTTTTATTTTGCAGTCGTTACTAAGATTGGGAATTGTTGAGTGGAGCTCGAGACGTTTTTGAAAACTTTCGTCGATGAGTTTCTGACCGTTTTGTTTGTAGCTCTGGATTTCTTTGGGATCGGTTTTGATTAAGTACTCTGTGTAGGTCTTATCAAAGTCAGGGCACTCCATGGCCTGCAGAGAAGTTGAAAATAATAATAAAATGAAAAGGAACTTCATTCTTAAATCCTAAAGTTAATGTGGAAGTATTTTTGAAAGAAAATCTCTCGCCCTTGGCGTACGCGCTTCCATATTTCCAAAAAACTCTTCACTCTTAGTATCTTCTAATATTTTCCCCTGATCCATGAAGATCACTCTATCACTGACTTTTTTTGCAAACCCCATTTCGTGAGTCACACACATCATCGTCATCCCTTCTTCAGCTAGCTTCACGATAACATCGAGAACTTCACCGACCATTTCCGGATCGAGTGCAGAAGTTGGTTCATCAAAGAGCATAACGATGGGATCCATTGATAAGGCACGTGCAATCGCTACACGTTGCTGTTGTCCGCCTGAAAGCTGATTTGGGAATTTGTCTTTCTGGGCAGTCAATCCAACCCGCTCAAGCATTTTGAGTCCGCGAATTTCAGCTTCGATTTTTGTTCGCCCCAGGACTTTCATTTGAGCGAGAGTTAAATTTTCTGTAATACTTAAGTGAGGAAATAGTTCGAAGTTTTGAAAAACCATTCCAACTTTGCTTCTGAGTTTTGATAGGTCTGTATCTTTTGCAGTCAGTGAAATTCCGTCAATGGTCACATCACCTTTTTGAAAAGCTTCAAGCGCGTTCACCGTTTTGATCAGGGTACTTTTTCCGGAACCGGAAGGTCCGCAGACAACGACAACTTCACCTTTAGTCACCGAGGTCGTGCAGTCTGTGAGAACCTGAAATTCTCCATACCATTTTGAAACATTTTTAATTTCGATCATAATTTTTTCTACCTGATAATCTGCAGCTTTTTCTGCACGACTCTCGCACCTTTTGATAATGAAAAACAAATAACAAAATAAACAATTGCGGCCACCAGATAAGTTTCCACAGGACGGTTATAATTTTTTCCGGCAATCTCAAATCCCTTTAACAAATCGTAAGCACCGATTGCATACACCAGCGAAGTATCCTGAAAGAGAACTACTGTTTGAGTCATTAAAACCGGAATCATATTTCTGAAGGCCTGAGGTAAAATAATATATCTCATACATTGCGAGTAAGTGAATCCCAGAGCGTAACCTGCATTGGCCTGCCCGCGTGATACTGAAGTGATCCCTGCACGCATAATTTCTGCGTAGAAAGCGGCCTGGAAAATAGTGTATGTGATGAATGCACTTAACTCCACACCGACAGGATGTTTAATGATCAACGGGATCAATAAATAAAACCAGAGGATAACCATTACCAGCGGTATTGATCTGAATGTATCGATATATATTGTAGCTGGAATTGAAAGCCATTTTTTAGACGAGATTCTCATCAGCGCGAGAATCGTTCCGATAAAACCACCACCAATCATTGCAACCAGAGTCAACTGGATTGAAAAGATCAGACCTTTAAGAATAAAATCGGTTACGACCTGAGAATTAAAAAAAGTAAAATCCAGATTCATCGCTGACTCCCCTGTGTTCCGGGAATACGCATACGATTCTCAACAAACTTAGCAATGTGATTAACTGCATAGGCAGAAATAAAATATAATACGGTGACGGCAAAAAACATTTCAATATTTTTTGCCGTTTCTTCTCCGGCCTGCAAAGCAAACATTGTAAGCTCTGAAACACTGACAGCAAATGCAACTGAAGAGTTTTTTATAATACTCATCGCTTCACTTGTAAGCGGCGGAAAAATAATTCTCAAAGTCTGGGGAATGATAATGTATCTATAGGTTTGAAATGGAGTCAGACCTAATGCTGTCCCGGCCTGCTGTTGTCCTTTTGGAAGCGACTCAATTCCGGCCTTCACTAATTCTGAAATTCTTGATGATGTAAAAAATCCTAATCCAAACACAACTAGTGTCAGTGATGAAACATTTCTTAAACTTAAAAACAACGTTGGGATGACGTGGTACCAGATAAAAATCTGGACAAGAAGCGGAACATTTTTGAAAAGATCAGTCCAAAGGTTACCGATTGTTTTTAAAAACCTGTTCGGTAGCGTTCTCATGATTCCGATAGTAATTCCAAAAAAAACTGCAACGATCCAGCCCAGGCCTGAGACCAGGAGTGTCCACTTCCAGGCGGTCATCAACCAATGGAAGTAGGTTTCCCCGCCTCCAGTGTCCTGAAGGAATATTTTCCACTGGAAGATATTATTTAACATAATTATTTTTTAGCAACGTAGTCTTCCATAGGTTTTGTATTTGGATTTGCCCATGCAGCTTTAGTGTTTTCGTTTGGTAGCATTCCAACTTTTGTATTTGTAGGAGGAATAGGTTGCATAAACCATTTGTCCCAGATTTTTGCAATTTCACCTGATTTCATCATCGCAATGATTTTATCATCTACTGCCTTTTTGAAAGTCGGGTCATCTTTACGAAGCATAATAGCGATTGGTTCAGTGCTTAGAATTTCACCGACAATTTTAAAATCAGAAGGTTTTTTTGCGCGAGAAATATTTCCAGCTAAAATCGCTCCGTCCATAACGAAAGCATCAGCACGTCCTGATTCTAAAAGTAAAAATGCATCTGAGTGATCTTTACCGAAGAGTTCCTTGAAATCAATTTTCTGAGCTCTTTCGTGTTTACGTAAAGTTTGAACTGATGTCGTACCAGTTGTTGTAGCAACTGTTTTTCCATTTAACTGAGCAATGCTTGTGATTCCTGAATTCGCTTTAACTGCGATACGAACTTCTTCGACGAAAGTAGTAACTGCGAAGGCCACATCATTTTGTCTTGCAAGGTTATTGGTTGTCGATCCACATTCAATATCGATCGTTCCATTTTGCATAAGCGGGATTCTGTTTTGAGAAGTCACAGGCACATATTGAATATCAAGTTTTTTAATACCCAGTTGCTTTTGAACTGCTGCTAAAACGTTCTGGCAGATTTCTACATGGTATCCGACAAATTTTCCATTTCCGATCGTGTAGCTCAGGGACCCTGAAGATTCACGTACCCCCATAACAACTGTATTTGTTCTTTTAATTTTATCGAGAGTTGTTTCGGCGTGAATGATTGTCGAAATAAGCAGTAAGCCTAAAAGAAAAAGTGATTTCATATTTGTATCCCTAATTAAAATATTTATGAAGAAATCATAAATATGAAGGTCGTTAGTGGCAAGGTTAATGTGGATAACTGACGTCCGCACAACTCCTTGCGTTGGTAGTTTTGCCTCGTGCTCTTTTCCCAATTGTCACAAGTAGAGAATTCTTTTCCTGAAAACCAATACCTCTCATTGGCATAAGAACTGCTATCTAGTGTGTCTCAAAAATTTACAGAGAAGTTTACATGGTAACAACAAGCGCATTTGGTTTAAAAAATCCTTCAGAAAACATTAAGGGAAACCTTTTTCAAAATCCGGATTTGAAGAAAAAAATCAACATGACTCTTGGTGAGCCCCGCTTAAGCGAATTTCCCTACGAACTCTTTGATGAGCTCAAAAAGATAGATAAAATTAATAATTACTATTCGTCATTAGGTGATGAAGAGTTGCGCGCAAAAATTATTGAAAAGTACTATTCAAAACTTTCTCTTGATAATATTGCAATCACTCATGGTGCCATTGGTGCTCTGGATATTATTTTCCGGGCCAATGTTAAGGCCGGCGATGAAGTTATGCTTCCAGATCCTGGGTTTCCTCCATATGAAAAGCTAGCCATTTTCTCCGGAGCACGCGTTGAAAAATATGAAATTAATTTTCACGACGATGAAACTTTAATTAACTGGAAAAGTTTGTACGCCCATGTCTCAAAGAAGACAAAAATAATTCTTATAAACTCCCCTCACAATCCCACAGGGAAAATATTTACTGAAAAAGATCTCTATTTTCTGAAAGGCTTGCTCGATTTTTATCCAGAACTGATTTTTATAATGGATGAAGTTTATCGCGATCTCATCTATACCCAACAAGACCACCTGGACTTGAGTTGCCTGATTAATCGCGGGTACATTGTGAACAGTTTTTCAAAAATTTATCCACTTCAAGGGGCAAGAATCGGCTGGACCTTAACCAATAAAGAAAATATCAACAAAATTACTCCTTACTTAAATAATGCCTTTGGAGCCATTTCATCTTTTGGCCAGGAGCTGGCAAAATTATTATTGAAAAGAAATCCAGACTATCTCGAAAAATATAAAGAGGCCCGTACCTTCTCCTGCTCCATTCTGGATTTTTATGGAGTGGATTACATAATACCTTCAGGTGCCTTATTTATTTTTATCAACTATGGCCTGCCAGACCTGGAAATGGTCCAGCAGCTGGACACACTTGGAATTCTTGCCGTCTCCGGAGCAGCATTTGGAAAACTTTCTGCTGGATATGTGAGGTTTAGTTTTGCGCAGGAAATATCTCATTTAAAAGAAGCTTTTCATATTATAGGACGTCACTGGTCAGAAAAAAATTCGGGAATAATTAAATGCTAGTAAAAGATTTCATTGCCCAATATTTTGAAAAATTGGAAATACAAAAAGTATTTGGTGTCAGCGGGGCCAATATAGAGGATTTGTATTCTGCCATCTCTGCCAGAAAAAAAACTTCAATTGTGCTTGCTAAAAATGAATACAATGCCTCAATGATGGCAATTGGAAGTTATCTCTCGTCTAAGAAAGTAACTGCTGTGCTTACAACTTCAGGCGCGGGCGTTCTCAATACACTTCCTATTCTTGCAGAAGGTTTTAGCAGCAAACTTCCCTTCGTTCTTATTAGTGGTATCGTTCCACAGAACCTGGAAGGGCTCGGAGCTTTTCAAGATACCTCAGGGTCTGGAAATACTTTTGACTTAACAAAAGTTCTGGCCCCCTGCTGTCAAAGTATCAGGAAAATAACTTCGGCTACAGAAATCCCGGCGGCTATCAATGAAGCGTTCTCGCTGGCAAATCTTAATAAACTTCCTGTTGTGTTACTGATACCCAAAGATCTTTTTAACCAGGAATGCCTGGAAGATCAGATTATAATTTCAGAAATTAAAACAACAGAAGATATTCCAACCGGCCCTGCAGAGGAATTTCTTCAAAGAGTTATTAATTCAAAAAAATCACCGTTGGTCATTCTCGGTGAACAGTTAATTCATGAAGCCGACTTAAAGGATGTTTATTTTTTCATTAAAAACCTGAATGCATCCGTCGCCGTTACTCCAACTGCCAAAGGACTGTACGATCATTTTGATCCGGATTTTCTTGGGCTGACCGGGGTGATGGGACATGACAGAGTCAACGAATTTCTGAAGGAAACAGATGATGTTATCATTCTGGGCTCTGAGCTGGATATGCTCTCACGTTTTTCTATTCAAAAAGATCTGACCGAAAAAAACATTTTTATCATCAATAACGACTGGTCTGGTACAAGTAATTTTGAGCTGCAGTCTGAAAATAAAATCATATTAAAGGGAGATATCAATAAATATATATCGTCTCTTTCTGAAAAATTTAATTTTCATAAGGATTTTTCTTTCCCGGATCTTACATCAAAAAAATCAATGCTCAATGACCAGGAATTCTCTTACAAAAACATACTTGCATCCATAGAAAATAATCTTCCATACAATGCAGATGTTTTCGTAGATGCAGGCAATTCAGGTGCATTCGCCATTCATAACTTAAAACCTCGCGGGGAAGGAATTTTTTATGTGTCTCTCGGCATGGGAGGAATGGGCAACAGTATCGGAGCCGCTATCGGCAGCTGCGCTCATTCAGGAAAAAAAACCAGTGTCATTATGGGTGATGGATCTTTTCTTATGCATGGACTGGAAATGCATACAGCAATAGAACATGAACTTCCTTTAACATTTTTTATTTTTAATAATAATTCACATGCGATGTGTACAACCCGTGAAGAAATTTTTCTTGATGGATCAACTGAAACAAATAATTTTAAGCAAAGTTTTTTGGGAAAAGGTTTTAATGACATTTTTCCCGGCCTTAAATCCTTTGATGTAAATACACTGGCAGAATTAACGAAGGCCCTCGAGTCACTTCAGACTTCTAAAGGAGCTTCCATTATTTCTTTAAATATTAAAGATACTACCCAACCACCATTTAGAACTTTTATTAAATCATAAAGGAGACTTATGAAAGAGCAGATCCACGTCAGTAAAATTCCTGGCCTTAGCAGAGTTGAGCATGTCGATAAACATGAAATGGGCGGTATCATGGCAGACATAACTCATGCGGTTTACCCCCATGATCAGGTTTATGGTGAATACTGTCCAATTCAATCTTATATCAATTGTCCGCCAGAAAAAGTTTTCGAGTATATGGCGAATCCACTCAGTTTGAGAGAATGGACTTACAGTATGCGTGACTTTGAAATGCTCAGTGATGATGGACTATTTCGTGGAAAAGATAAAATCGGAAGCAACACAGACATTTATTTTAAAGTTGTGGCCAACAAGGAAGCAATGGTTGTTGATTACCACTGTGCCTGGGATCAGGGAGATGAACTGTGGATGATTTATCTTAACAGAATTATTCCGGCAGAACTTGTTTTAGGGAAACCTGGCTCTGTTGTATTCTGGCAAAATTGCTGTCACCCGAATTATAAAAAAAATCCATACCCCGATCTTGCTCCTAAGGGGCGCCCCTGGGTCGGTGACTTCTGGGATTTTTTCTACGCCGGTCACACAGTTGAGCTTGAAAACTTAAAAAGAATTCTTGAACACCGTCACGCTCGGGATCTGCCAATGTCTCCACTTGCAATTCAATAAAACGAGGTAAATATGAATATCAGTTTAATCGATATCGAAGAGAATATGCCGGATCAAATTATCGGGAACGATTTTTTTGGTGAAGAAGAAATCAGAAGACGAAATCGAATGTTCTCTGGAACATCTGAAAGACGTCACTTGAGAAAAGGTGAACTGGCGTCCGATTATTTTGGAGTCGCTGCAAAAAATCTGATGGAGAGACTCAACCTTGACCCTGCAAAGGATATTGATCTTATTTTAACAAATGTTTCGTTGCCGGATGAAGCTTTCACCGGTTGCGGAGCAGTTGTTAGTAAAAAAATCGGTGCGCGTACTAAACACATCATAGATATGCATAACACTGGCTGCGTTTCTTTTTTATATCTTCTGGACGTCGCAAAAACATATATGCTCGCTAAAAAAGTTAACAGCGCGATTATCTGTCTTGCACAAACTGCTGCCGGGAGAATTTTCGGCCAGGAAGATACGAGACAGTTAGCTCAGGCCGCGATTCCTGGTGATGGTTTTGCTGTCGCTTATGTAACGAGCAGTGACGAGCGCCCTATTCTTTCAATGGAATTTGAAACTTATCCTGAGAACTCAGAAGACATGCGTGGAAACACCGGAGATAAAAAATGGTGGGAGGCCAGAGAAACAACCGGCTCAATCGACTTCAATGAAAATAAGACGGCCATGATTGTAGCAAGAGGAAATAAGGCCGTGCCAGGCATGATTAAAAAAGTATGTGAGAATCTGGATATGAAAACAACAGATATAAATTATCTGATTACAAATCAGCCCAACCTGAATTTTTTAAGAAACTGGAGAGAAGCCACTCAGCTGACAAAAGATCAGCATTTGGATACTTTTGATAAATATGCCAATCTCTTTGGTGCAGGAATTCCAGTGACACTGGCGGAGTCGATTAAAAATAAAACAATCATGCCCGGCGACATGGTTTGCCTCGCAGGATTTTCACATGCATGTGACTACAGTGCAGGTGCATTGATTCAATGGACGTAATTTAATTTTTTGAGACCAGTCTGCTCTTGAGTTCAAGGCGGATTGGTTTTTTCGGTCCAATGGTAATTTGCATGACTTGAGGTTTTAGAAATTCATCATTGCAAAGTGTGATTTCGAAATCCTTCATCAGCAGACCGGTCAGGATTTTTAATTCACTTAGTGCAAGGCCTGCTCCGATACATTTCCGGTTGCTTCCACCAAATGGTGCAAACTCATGGGGAGCATATTTTTTTTCTATAAAACGTTGAGGCATAAATAACTCAGGTTTGTTCCAGATAGCAGTTGAGTGATGAAGAAGTGTAATACTTACTCCGATTTCCTCATCAGCTTTTAATTTTTTTGAATCTAATTCAAACGATTCCACAATTTTTCTTGTGATGAATGGAACTGGAGGGTGAATTCTTAGTGACTCATTGACGACGGCATCCAGATAAACAAGATCATTTATGTTATCCAGAAGATGCGGCTCAAATTTTTCTATATCATTTAGAAGTAATTTTTTAAATTCTTCATGTTGCTTTTGGTGAATCAAAAAAATTATCCACACTAAAGAAGTGGCCGTTGTCTCATGACCTGCCACGACGAGTGTTCTCAGTTGATCCAGCACCTGCTCTTTTTCCGGATTTTTTTCAGCAATACTTTTTACCGGACCTTCAATATTTTGCTCAACTCCCTGGAGATAATGTTTATAAAACAGATCATCCAGGTTTTTTTTAGATTTTAAGAATACAGACCATCTTCCTGGAATCCATTTTGGAGTAAACAATAATGTCGGTGAATAACTTTCAAGAAATTTTTTGGTACAATTTTCAATTTCCAGAATTTCCTCATGACTTACATGCGGGAAAATTAATCGTAAAACAATTCTCAGAGTTACGGCCTGGGTAAATTTTTGCAAAACGAGTGTTTCACTTCCAAGTTTCATTTCATTACGGATCTCAAAATAAACATCCGCAATAAGTTTCCCCATTCTTTTTAACTGCTGCCCCATAAAATTCGGCCCGAGGTCTTTTCTGCTTTGAGTATGTTCCTGCCCTCCAAGCATAATGAGTCCGTTATTTCCCAATAATGGCGCTACAGGATTATGTGGAGATGGTATGAAACTACCAAGGGGCACAGTGAAGATTTTTTTTACGCTCTCTGGATTTTGAGTCATCCAGATTGTCGGGAACCCCGGCAAATGAAAAGGAAACGGGTCGCCCCATTTTTTCAGAAGTTTTTTTTGAAATGCTTCAGGATCTTTCAGGAACCTGTACATATTTACGTGTGGATTAATATAAGACATTTTTCAACTCTCTCATTGGAGAATTCATATCATATATTTTTATATTTAGGATTTAATTTGTTCTAAATGTGATAGCTCTGAGTGACAAAAAGCAGCTTCAGGGTTCCCTAAAGCTGCTTCCATTTTTTTATGGTCTGAATACTTTGCGTAATTTTTTAGGATTAGTCTTTCTGTAATCATCCAGAACTTTTCCAAGTTCTTCTTTGGTCATCCATTTGCCTTTTTGTGCGTAAAATTCCTGATCGGCACTTGTTACAACAGGCAGAAGTTCACTTCCGATAGCTTTTAAACTGGCCATGGTAGTGATGGTTAAACTAGGAACGTCTTTCGTGAAATCTTTCGGTATACCGGATACTTTCGAAAGCATTCCCCACAGACCTGGAACATATCTGGTCGACCAGATGACTTTCGCTGCCACACTCGTTAAATTTTCGTGAATGCGGTACTGGTATGAACCAATCCATCTGAACATCTCTCCAAGAAGAGCATCTTTTCTCCACGAATCTCTCATGACTCTATAGTCAGTCCAGTCCAGGACAATTTCAAAGCGTGAATCAGTTTCCATATCAGTCGGAACCATCATCGCACCTTTTTTAACACCTACACGTTGTAAAAATTTTGGATCATTGAGTTCAATCTGTGATTCCAGTTCTGGAAGAATGACGGCACCGTTTGAAACTGTTTTAAAAGCATCGTATGCAACTTCTTCGCATGACAATCTTGTATTGTCTGAAAAATCCAGTTTGTAATCATAAGGAATAAATTTTCCCTGCGATTTTAATTTAACGACTTTGTCATACATGTAGTTTACTGCACGAGAAGCAAGCTCTGAATCTTTTGCACGTAAAACCAGAATTCTGGCATTTTCGTTTTTTAATGCTTCTTCGATTGGAAAAATCGAAACACCTCTTCCAACGTATGATTCTATTGTTTCTACAACTTTAGTTGTGCTGTCGACGTGAACAAAAACGATGTGGCTGAAAACAGATTTTGGTGTTGCAAGTTCCGAGATCGTACTCGATACAAAACTCACACCCTTTGTGATCATGATATCACCGTTCCTGAATTCAAATTTTAACTTAGGATCGATTCCTGCCCCAGTATGGTACGGACGATACTTGTCAGCTTCATAAACCGGCACAGGCTCTTCCTGATACTTAATAGTATCGGCCGAAATCTGAGGATCATTATAAAAATGAACACCGACATAATCTTCTGTCATTCTCATTTTCAGGAATAAATTTTTAACTTTTGCCTTACAATCAACAGGTAAAGATCCCAGCTGTGAATGCAACGCCATTCTCGCTTCAAAACTCTGGTCCAGAATTTCCTGGCCCTGATTTTTTACTGCTTCGATATTCATCGATGCCGGTGCCTGCGAATAGCTGTCGATTAAAGTATCGAGTTCCGCTGAACAGTTTTGAGGAGTGATTTCCTTCGCTGCTACCCTGTCTAAAATAGACTGGGACTTTTCCATCAAGTCACTTTTTTCGGTGACACTTGTTGGCTGCCTGAAATAGCTTGGCCAGTAAGTCGTACATGAAGAAGCGGCCAGTGCAGAAAAAACTAAAATCACATTTTTAAATTTCATAAAAATTCCAAAAAAAAGGGGCCGGTGGCCCCTTAGTTATCAATTAATGATTATCTCTTGATTTGTAGAACTTGTTGTAGCATTTCATCCGCTGTCGTTAATGTCTTCGCGTTTGCCTGGAAGTTTCTTTGTGCTGTCATCAGGTTTACGAATTCGTTCGCGATATCAACGTTTGAAAGCTCGATAGACTTAGAAAGAACTTCTCCACGTCCAGACTCACCTGGTTTCCCAAGAGCAGCTTGTCCTGAAGCTTTAGATTCTTTGAAAAGGTTCTTTCCGATTTTGAACAGGCCTTCGTTGTTTTCAAATTTCGCCACAGCGATTTGAGCAACATCTCTTGTCTCTCCGTTATCGTATGATGCTGTTAAAATCCCTTTATCATTGAATGAAAGAGAAGTTAATGTAGCAGCTGAAGCACCGTCTTGAGTGTGACGTGACATTGCTGATTCAGACCCGTATTGAGTTGAAGCATCAAGACCGTTACCACCTTCCTTAATCGATTTACCCCAGTTCATTGTAATCTTCTGGTCTTTAGCAGCACCCTTGTTGAAGTTGAACGAGTTTTTCGACGGCTTCTCTTCATCAAGTTGTCCTTTGTCGTTAAACACAAGGGCCCCAGAAGCTTGTTCGTACATTTTATCAGGGATACCACCTTCAACATCTTTTCCGTCAGCAGCAATATGGTATTCCCATGTATTGTTATCTGTTTTGTTGTAGTAAGCAGTTACTGTTCTTGCAGTCCCGATGTTATCGTAAATTGTCATTGAGTTTGAGAAGTTCGAAGTTTTTTCCGGATTCTCGATGTTGAATTCCATCTTATTCATGCGTGAATCTAAGTTCATCGACATGTTAACTTCTTTAGTTCCTTTCGCTGCAATTGTCGTGTTACCAAGCTTAATTGCATCGACTTTGTTCATCATCTTTCCAGATTCGTCTGCCTGGAAACCAAGAACTTTATATCCGTCCATAGTTGTTAACTGACCTTCTTTATCGAAGTGGAATGAACCATCACGAGTAAACGTTCTTCCTGCCGGAGCATCAACAGTAAACATACCGTCACCTGATAGTGCTAAATCTGTTACTGAATCTGTTCTAGAGATATCCCCTTGGGTCATTAGAGGTTTAATGTGACCTAACTTCGTACCAGCACCGAACTGATCTCCACCTTCGATACCTTTTAAAGATACCGCAAGTACGTCCTGGAATTCTGCTCTTGAAGATTTGAAACCGTTTGTTCCTGCGTTTGCAATGTTATCACCAATAACACCCATACCCTGACCAGAAGCATTTAAACCTGAAACACCAATTGTGAATGAACGTAGAATACCCATTTTGTCCCTCCTAGACCTAATGACTCAAAAGATGATTAAAGTACTACAGACTTTGATCTCAGGTTTCCGGAAAGGACCAACCATTTTCTTTATGAGCTTTTTTTATTATTAAAATTTTAATTCATTAATATCGTCGAATCTATTTTCGTAAAAACATTCTCACCAATACTGTCTTTATCTATCGCTGTTACAATTGTGTTTTTCGGAACATCTACTATGTACGCCGCTTTACCAGTTATAACTAACGAATCCTGACCCCCTTTAAGTTTCAGTCTATCCATTGCTGTTTGTAATTTTGTGTACTCATCTTTATCGATCGTAATATTTCTTTCCTGCAATCTTCTCATTGCATGAGTTGAAAGTTGAATACCTTTTGATGCTGGTTGAACTGAAGAGGATTGCTCTTCAACTTGTGAATCGAGAAGGCCTTTGAACTCTGATGTCTCACCCTGTTTTAATTTATTAACATCATCTGTTTTTTTCTGAGACGGCAGCGATGTGACGTTCGGAATAAGAATGTTGTTAATTTTTGGATTCGCCATTTAGTTTTCTTTTTACCTTAAAAAATAATTTTTAATTATTGTTTTGCTCTACTTGATTATACGCTTGCGCTGCTTTCTTTTGCAATGCAGGAACTTTATTTCCCTGGTCAACATTTTCCGCTACAGCAAAACTCTGAACGTCTTTCAAGAAAACTTTTTTTCCATTCGCAAGATCTAAGATTGTCTCACCGTCTTCGAAATGTACACCTTGAACTAGACCTTCTGCTCTTGTACTTCCTGCAAATTTATTATTGTCTTTATCGAATCCGATAACTTCAAAGTGATAAGTTTCTTTCGCTGCAATTTGTCCGTCGAAACCAACTCCGTCCCACTGAATATCCTGCATTCCTCTGTTAAGATCCTGCTTCTCAATTCTGGCGATCAACTGGTTTTTGTTATCAAGAATATTGATGACTGCATTTTTCGCTGGCTGGTCAAGATAGAAAGGAACTTTAACATTCTTCCCGTCACCAGAGTAATCGATCGATGTTCCGCTTGTTACTACTTTACGTCCTAAGAACGCTGCACCCTGAACGCGTTTATCATCAACGGCATTCTGGTTTACTGCATCCATTTTTTTATTCATTGCTGTTAACTGCTCCAGTTGTGAGAACTGAGCTAAGTTAGAAGAAAAATCTTTTTGATCCATCGGCTTCATTGGATCCTGGTTCTTCAACTGGTGAGCAAGAAGTTTCATGAAACCATCCTGGCCCAGTTCTTCGTGCTTTTTCTTATCAACAAAACGCGCTTCAGGTTTATTACCGGCGATCTTGTTCAGCTCTTCTCCGATTGGACGGGCCTTCTCAGATCCACCGTTCATTTGTGGAGCTGATCTTGAAATTTTGATGTTTGAAAATTGACTTTGATTAGGGTCTACTGGTCTTCCAATTTCTGGCATATACCTTAAGCTCCGTATCTTTGTTGATTAGCGCGTGCTTCCTGCCATAATTCTTTTCTTCTGTCCGATCCCTGTGAGTGATCACCGTTTTCGAAACTCATAAACTCTCTTGGAGCTTGTTGAGAATTATTGTTGTGGCCTGATTGTCTTGAGTCAGTCTGGTTAAATCCTGCAGACTCACCACCTGAAACAATTCTTAAATCTGATAACTGAATTCCTGCCTGATTTAAATTTTTCATCAGTCCGATTTCATTTTTCATGAAGAAGTCATGACCTTCAGCAGTTGAAGTTGTGATCTGCATATCCATCGCCTGTGATCTTGGATCAAGAGGCTTATTCACCTGGATATTAAATTGTCCAAGAGACTCATGTCTTACAGTAAGGTCTAAGCTGCTTGAGTTCGCAACCTGATTCTGTTGAACGTAGTCACTGATGCGTTTAATGATTTCTGTGTGGTTTGCTGTATCGATTTTAGAAAGATCTAAAACTTTTCCAGCGTTTTGTGTGTCAGTGTGTGATGCCTGCTCTTGTTTTCCCATCACTGGAATAAAAGATTCTTTTACCTGACCAAGGTCTGCTCCAACCTTAGTTGCACCAACTGACATCTCGTCTGCACTTGCTTTAAATTTTGTATCTTTGAAAGCAAGGTCATTTGTATTTTTAATTAAGCCGTTGTCTAAAAGATTTTGTTTTTGTCCGTAAGATTTAACTCCTGCATTCATCTGCTTTTGAGCTAATTCTTTTACGTCATACATCTGACCATCAAGATCAATCTTATTCGACTGAACTTTTTCGCCTTTCATGTTTTTTGCTTCTTTCATGTGGCCCACGAAATCTTCACTTGAAAGACCAAGCGACGATCTCGTTTCTGGATTGCTGTTTAAAAGCTTTCCTTCTTTAGTAGTAGATACAACATCACTCTCTTTTGATTGCTTTAAAAGGAAATCAAGAGGACTCGATTGTTTTGTATTTTTTGCATCTTTAGAATTATTTGAATTTTTAATTTCTTTTCCGTCAGCACCGATTTCAACAGTGTCATCACTTACTTCAACTTCACCTTTTCCGCCTTTAAGTGATTTTAAAAGCTGGTCTAAGTTAGTTGATGTAGCAGCAATTTTTTCATCAACAGATTTATCCATTCCTTCAATCTTTGGATCAGCAGGAGGATTTCTTTGAATTAAATTATCGATATTTTTTAATACGTCAGCAGATAGTGCTTTATCAGTAGACATGGCAGCAACGTTATTAAATTTATCTGTGCCTTGAGACTGAGCTTTTGTTTTTAATAGTGAGTCAACTTTTGTTTCTGCAGAGGCCTGTTGTTTTGCTTCTGCAGCCATTTCAGCTGGAAGTTTTTCAACCTTCTCCCCTTTACCTTCAACTTTATTTGCTTCGTTACCAACCAGGCCTGAAAATAATTCAGCGAATGAACCTTTTGATTCACCCTTTGCTGCTTCACCTTGTACTTGTGGTAATTGAGATTGTGCTTGTTGAGTTTTTGGATCGACAGCAGGAGCTTCCTGTTTGCCGTATGAAGCTGGATTAATGTTCAGCTTATTATTTGCCGCCGCAGATGCTTTTGCATCTGTCTTCACAGCTGCGTGCTGTGGCTTTTGTGGCATAATTTTAGCTGGCAATCCTTGCATAAACTTTACTCATCCTAAGTAAAACGTTTCAACGCTTCTTGTTATACTAACCTATTTTTTCATCTGAAGAAACTGCTTCTGAAGTCGGGCAGAAACTTCCTTATCCATTAAATTGAAAATCTTTGAAGCCTTTGCGGAATCCAGTTCTCTTAATATCCTAACAGAAAGGTCGGGATCCTGAACCGTCAACACATCGGCTGCGTTCTGTGGCTTCATACCAGAGATCACATCCACCATTTGTGAAACACGTTTATCAGCTTGTGCATTTTTTTCGTCGACACAACCTAAGAATTTTTTCTGCGAGTCCTGAAACTCAACCAGCTTCTTCTTAAAGTCACCTTTACTCATCTCAAGTTCTTCAGCTTCTTTTTTAATAGCGAGTTCTTTTACTTTAATAGTCTCTTCTTTTTCCATTAACTCTTTTGAGAAATCTACCAGGTGTCCGCTCCCTGCTTTTTTCATCATTTTAGTCGCTTCTTCAAGGACAGCAGTATGAAACTCTTCTTCTGTATAAAGACGCTTAACTGGACCTGCCGGTTCTGCTTTAGCAGCAGGTTTTTTTGCAGCTACCGCAGCGAATGTCGTTCCTGCAACAGTCAATAAAACTAAGAATGTCGTTGTATAAAATAGTTTTAATTTCATGTTAAATCCTTCGCCCCGTTAGATCTCATCATCAGAATTTCTTCGATGGCCTCTTGTTCTTTTTTATTTTTTTCTTTCGTCCACTCACCATGCTTTTTTTCTTTGAAATTTTCCATGACTTTTACTTCTCCTCGAGCTAGTGCGAGTTCAGCAATTTTTTTGTCATATTTTTTTCTCAAAGACCAAAGCAGGTTTTCCTTATTTTTAATGTCTTCTTTTTTTCCCTGAATAAAAAGCGGGAAAAACTGAAGCATCTGCCCCGATGAAGGGTCTTTCATAAAATTTTCCTGAGCGTCGTAAGTCTCGCTGATCGCCTTGTTGGCATCTGCAATTTTATCTTCAACTGCTGTAATCTCTCTCAGGATTTCTCCGAGTTCGATTTTAATTTTCTTTTCTTTAAACTCTCTAACCTTTAACAGACCATCGAGTTTGAATTTAAACTTTTGCATATTTTATTTTTTACTTATTAATACTTTCAGCTTTTCTTGCAATATCAACCATGCGGTCAAACAGTGAATCGATAGTCATGTACTCAGTCATCCCCTGTGTCTGCTTCAGAAGATTCATTAAATCTTCATAGATCACCATGGCCTTATCAACCTTAGGGTTTGATCCTTTTGCATACGCACCAACGTTAATCAGATCTTCGTTGGCCTTATATGATGCCATTAAATCTCTCAAGTGAGACGCCACGATTCGATGCTCCTTCGAAGCCACTTTCGACATTACTCTGGATAGAGAAGCTAAAACGTCGATCGCAGGAAACTGGTTTCTTGAAGCTAATTCTCTCGATAAAATAATGTGACCATCGGCGATCGCTCTTACCGCATCCGCGATAGGCTCGTCCATGTCACCCCCTTCAACCAGCACGGTATAAATACCAGTGATAGATCCGGCACCTGCTTTAGTTCCCGCACGTTCCATTAACTTAGGAAGTTTTGCGAACACTGAAGGTGTATATCCTTTTTGTCCTGGCGGCTCTCCTGCTGAAAGAGAAATTTCACGGTTGGCCATGGCAAAACGTGTAATTGAATCCATCATTAAAAGAACGTCAGCATTTTGATCTCTAAAATATTCTGCGATTGTTGTCGCAACGTAAGCAGCTTTCATCCTGATCAGTGCACTTGAATCAGAAGTTGCAACAACAACCACTGATCTCTTCATCCCTTCAGGCCCTAAATCGTTTTCAATAAATTCTAAAACCTCACGACCACGTTCTCCGATAAGCGCGATTACGTTAATATCAGCGCTCGAATTCTGAGCGATCATACCTAACGTCACCGACTTACCAACACCCGAACCGGCCATGATGGCAAAACGTTGTCCCTTACCTGCTGTCATAAAACAGTTGATCGCATGAATTCCCGTATCAAGAGCTTCTTTAATTGGTGGTCTGTCGAGAGGGTTCATGGGAGTTCCATAAATACTTCTCGCTTCAACACCGATTTGTTCAATCGGACCTTTACTGTCGATAGGATTTCCCTGGAAATCGATAACTCGTCCAAGAAATGCTGTCGAAATTTTTATTGTTGTTGTTAAGTCTTTTAAGTAAACGCGTGTCTCTGAATTTATCCCGGATAATTCATCATATGGCATGGCCATACAACGGTTGCCATTGATCCCTACGACTTCACCAAGCGATCTGTCACCAAATTCCGTCACGAACTCAACGTTTGATCCGATTGGTGCGCGTGGAAGGTTGATTTCAAAAACCATCCCTTTATTGGCAAACACTTTCCCGATCTTTTGATAAGGAGAAGAGTATTCGTAATTTTTATGGATTGAAGATAAGTCTAAATCTAAATTTTTTGTCATGACTTTCCTCTGATTAAACTTTTGTTAAAACATCTTCAAAAAGCTTATCCAGAGACTTGAACTGTTCTTCCATAGACGCGTTGATGATTCCATTGTCAGACTCAACGACGATTCCATTTACAGAAACGCTGGCATCCATTTCGATACGTACGTTTTTCATTTCACCTAAGCGCGCCTGAACGTGCTCAAGTACTTCCGGCATTTTTGAAAAGTCAGAAACATTGACCTGGATTAAAAGATTGCTTCTTACCTGCATATCAAGAAGTAATTTTTCCAGTAATCTTTCGATGTATTTTCCGTCTTCCTGAAGTTCACGAAGAACAATCCACTTTGAAAGTGTTTTTAACAGATGGTACATTTCCTTTTTTTGTTTTGCGAGAATATCTTCCTGAGTTGTTAACACTGCTGTAATCATATGTGAAAAATGTTCAAGCTTCTGGTCAACTGCACTTCTCATCTGAATGAAAATTTCTTCGCGTCCCTGGTTCACACCTTCATCAAAGCCGGCCTTAAAAGCGTCGTCCTGGATTTCTGCCAGACGTCTCTTAACTTCTTCTTCAACACGGTCTTCATATTCACGTGACTCTTGTTCTTTGAATCCACGGTACTCTTCAACGATTGGATTAACTTTGAAATTTGTAGATTTCGCAGCTTCACGCTCGCTCTTGATAAGTTTTTGAAAATCTCTTTTATCTACAGTCTGGGCAGCAGTTAACAGTGGCTTAAATTCGAAAAGCTTAACGTTCGAAGCTCCCTCTTCAATTTCATTGAAAGAGTGGAATTCATATTCTGTAACTTCAGCTGTCGACTTAACCATTTTTTATATTCCCACCAAAAAAACTTATACGAGAGAATCACCATCAGAACCACGAGCGATAAAGGCTTTTCCTTGACCTTCAAGTTCTTTAACTTTAGAAACCATTTCAGCCTGAGCTTTCTCAACATCTGAAAGTTTTGTAGGCCCAAGTGCTTCAAGGTCTTCACGAAGCAACGTAGCTGCTCTGTTCGACATGTTCTTGAAAAGTTTTTGCTTAATTTCATCCGGAGCAGTCTTCATTGCAATAACAAGCTTTCCGTTGTCCACTTCGCGAAGAAGGTTCTGGATACCTTTATCATCAACGTACAAAAGGTCTTCGAATGTAAACATAAGTTTTCTGATCTCTTCTGCAAGCTCTGGATCTTTTTCTTCAACACGAGACATGATGTTCTTCTCAGTGTTTTTATCCATAAGGTTAAGCATGTCAGCGATCGGCTCAACACCACCAAGCTGATTCGTATCAATAGAACCAAGCGTAGAAAGCTCAGTTTTAAGAACGTCATCAAGTTGAGAAATAAGTTCAGGTGAAACGTAGTCAAGGTTTGCTACACGAAGAACAACTTCGGCCTGTAGACCTTCCGGTAAACGTCTTAGAACGTCTACTTTTCTTTCCGGTGCAAGGTGAGCAACGATTAAAGCAATAGTTTGCGGGTGCTCGTTGATCAGGAAGTTAGAAAGTGTACGTGTATCTACAAGTTCAAGAGACTCAAGTGTATTTGACTGGCCAACTTCAACAATTTGTCCAAGAAGTTGTTTTGCACGATCTTCACCAAGAGTATTGATAATGAAGTCACGGCCGCGGTTTTCAGCGAATAGTAAATCACTGTCTTCGTTTAGTTGAGAATAAAAATCTTCAAGAACACGCTTAACCATCCAGATCGGAGCACGTTTTACGTTCGACATAGCATTGATCATTCTCTTAACATCGTTATCTTTCATGTTTTGAAAAATAAGCTGTGTAATGTTCATACCAAGTGAACTTAAAAGTAAACCCGCTCTATCTGAACCATTGAGTAATCCATACTCGGTATCAGGGTCTAAAACGTTGTCTTCAGCTGCCATGGTTAATCCTCTAAACTTTTATTTTTAAGCGATCTGTTTATCTGATTCAGAAGCGTGGATCATCTCATGAATAACCTGTGCTGCTTTACCTGGATTGTTTTCAACCAGAGCAATGATTTTTTCACGTAACATGTTCCCTTCAATTTTCTCCGGATTCAGCTTCTCTTCAATTTGTGGAAGAGCATCTTCTAATCCAGGTAATCTTTGGTTCGCTTGTACTTTTTCCAGTTCTTCTAACGTTCTTGGTAAGAAATCTTCCACCGTCTCGATAGTGTTATCTGTAACCCATTGGATGAAAGGACGAACAACCAGGAAGAAGAATAATGAAATCGTTAACCCTACAGCTAAGTACTTCACGATGTTTCTGATTAGTTCTCTGTTCGCTTGCTCTTTTAAAAGAGCGTCGGCCACAGTCATGTCTTCTCTTGCGAATTCCATGTTCTTAATAATAAGTTTGTCACCGCGCTTATCAGAAGTTCCAAGTGTCGAAGCTACGATCTGTTGAAAGTTTTCAAGATCAGCAGCAGACCATTTTTCATATTTCATGATCGGGTTACCGGCCTTGTCCATTTGAACAGCACCGTTTTCATCCAGAACCGGAACTCTCTTACCATCGATCATTACCGCTGCAGAAATCGCTTTTACGTTTGCTGCCGGTTTTTTCGACTGAGTTACAGTCGTTGGAACGTTGAAGTTTTTTGTTGTAAGTTCTTTGATGACATTATTTTTAGTTTCAGCAACGGCCGGTTGAGCATCTTCACCAGGAAGGTTAGCACGTGCCCCAACCATTCCTTGCGGAGACGGACGTGATCCATTCATGTTTTGTGAGTTCTTAACTTCTGAAATCACAGCTGAGTTTTCGTTGTCATAAGAAGTAGCTGTCGAAACAGATTCAGTGTAGTCCAGGTCAACTGTAACTTTCGCTACAACTTTCCCGTCTCCAACAACATGTCCTAAGATATCTTCAATTTGTTTTTCGTATTTCTGGTTTAACTGCGCTTCAAGAGCAAGTCTGTTGGCAGTTGTTGCTGTCATCGGGTCACCGATGTTCTCAGATAATTTTTTTCCGCGGTCATCTAAGATAACAACGTTTTCTGGTCTCATTTCTTCAACTGATGAAGCAACTAAAGAAGCCACACCTTTAACTTCAGCTGGAGTTAACGAAACTCCATTATTTAATTCTAAAACGATCGATGCCGAAGGTGGTTTCTTTTCAGAAACAAACGGAGATGATTCAGGGATTGAAATGTGAACGCGTGCTCTCTTCACACCCTGGATATACATGATCGACTTAACAAGCTCTCCTTCAAGAGCTCTTTGTTTGTTAACTTTTTGTACGAATGACGTAGTACCGAATGATTGTTTATCGAATACTTCGTATCCAACAGTTCCTGAAAAACTTGTTCCAAGTTTTGCGATTTCTAAGCGCCATACACCAACTAAATCTTCCGGAATAGACAGAGTCTTACCTTCGTTTGATGTCTGGTATGGGATTTTCTTTTCTTCAAGGATGATTGCAATTTTACGAGCGTCTTCTTTATTTAAGTCTGTATAAAGAACGTCGTAACGAGTTTTTGATGCCCAAACAACAATACCAGTCATCGCTGCCATGATGATGCATGTAAGTACGATGAACCCGATTTTTTTAGTGGAGTCTAATCCATTAAAAAATTCTCTGAAGTTTCTAACAATCTTTTCTAAAATATCTTGCAAAGGAATCCTCCTGATACTCTAATTTCACATCCTATGAAATCAAGACCAACACACGTTTTTAAAGCTAAACGCCAAACTTAATTACATCTGCATTCTCATAATTTCTTTGTAAGCTTCAATTACTTTCATACGAACCTGGTTCATAGTCTTGAACGCAATCTCAGCATTCTCAACCGCAAGCATTGTTTCAGAAACGTTTTTAGTTTGTCCTGAAGCAAGTTTTTGAATCGCTTTGTTCGCTTCAACCTGCATAGTGTTCACTTCTTTAAGTGAAGCTGCCATCATTTCAGAAAAACTTTGCGGAGCTGCAGCCCCGGTCGAATTATTTGGATTCAGTTCGTTGAACTTTGGCAATGAAGCCTGATCAATCGAAGCTGACTTCGTCCAGTCCTGCGTGCTGTAGTTAGCAAGCATCTTGTTCATATTTCCTAAGTTTTCAATTGCCATTGTGGGCTCCCAATATATCAAAAATTATTTATTTTAGTTTCTTCCGATTTCTAAATCTTTAATCGCCATCGACTTCGCAGTCGTCATAGCGTTGATGTTAGCTTCATACGCTCTCGAAGCTTCAATCATATTTGCCATCTCTTCCATCGTGTTGATGTTTGGATAGGCCACATACCCTTCTGCGTTTGCATCAGGATGGTTTGGTTCATATTTTAAAATAGGCGGCTTCTTGCTGGTTGTAATTTCTGTAGCATGAACCGTCTGTGCTTTTTCTTCTAACTCACCTTCTAAAATCTCAGCGAAATTTTCGCGAGCTGGTTCTGATCCGAAAACAACTTCTTTCGGCTGGTATGGCCCGCCTTCAGCTGTTCTTGTCGTCTGAGCGTTGGCAATATTCGAAGTGATGGCCGCCATTCTTTTTTTGTTGGCAGTTAATCCTGATGAGCTAATTTTTAAACTTGTCAGTAAATCCATTTATTCCCCCTCTATCCTACTGGCCAGAGCCAACAGCATATTTCAGCAACCCTAATTTTTTGTTGATCAGCTGAACAGTGGCATCGTACATAACTTTGTTTTCTGCCATCTCTGCCATTTCCTGATCGCGGTCTACAGTATTTCCAGTCGGGTCTACGATTCCATTAGAGTCTTCGTAAATTTCCGGCTGTAGATTATTGAAACCTCCGCCGCCAACATTGTAGTGTTTGTCGTCAGAGGTTTTCATTTTTAATTGATCGTCAGTATCTAATGCTCTTGCTAATGCGTCTTCGAAATCAAGTTTCTTAGCTTTGTATCCAGGAGTTTCTGCGTTAGCGATATTCGATGCATGAAGTTCCTGACGTAGTTGTCTGAACTTCAAAGAAGCTTGTAGGGCCTGCATTGTTTTATCGTTAATCTCCATAACTCTCCTCTAGTCCTAAATTAATTAACGTAAGTTAACAAAGTAAGATGATCCTTCAGTTCTATACTCATTGATTTTATTTCTAAGAGTTCTGATAGACACTCCAAGAATTTTTGCAGCTTGAGTTCTGTTTTCAGAAGTATGGATAAGTGCCTTTTTGATAAGAAGCTTTTCAGCGTCTTTAAGAGACATTAAACGAACTCCGTCAGAATCATCTTCACTCATGAAGTTAACTGATTTTTTATCAGATACTTCGTAAGCAGATTCATCAAGAAGAGATGAGTTATTTGAAACAGAAGAAGAGATAACTTGTTTTAGTTCATGGATGTTGTTTGCCCAGTAGTGAGAATTGATTCTGTCCATTGCGATAGAATCGATTTCAGTAACTTCTTCCTGGCCAGAAAGTTCTGCCATGAAGTGACGAGCTAATCTTTGTAGATCTTCTTGTCTCTCACGTAGGGCCGGGATTGTAACAGCGTTATTTGCGAAGATAGTGTAAAGACCTCTGTAGAATCTTCCTGCACCAACTAACTTAGATAAGTTTTTTGTTGTAGTAGCGATTAAACGAACGTCGATATCGTAGTCTTCAAGTTCATTGATAATTTTGTGAAGTCTTTTTTGGAATTCTTCATCAAGACAGTCGATGTTTGCGAAAACAACAGTTCCCTTGTTAGCCGCTTCAAGAATTCCTCTGTTGAATCTTCCTGTAGCATTGTCTCTGTGACCTAGGATTCTGTTTTCTACTTCCTGAGCTGGAAGTGAACAATCAACAAGCTCGAATGCCTGAGATGCTCTTCCTGAATTTTCGTGGATGTATTGGCCAAGAGTTCTTTTACCTACTCCATTTTCGCCAACTACTAGTACGGCAGCTTTGCTAACAGATAAGTTTCTAGCCTGCTGAACAGCTTTTTCTACTCTAGTGTCTGTTCCAAAAAGTTCTACCTTAATCATTTCCATCTGACCTCCTGTCATACGAAGCTTGCTTCCACATCCTGAGAAGCTAATTTATAAAGTTCTGTCTTTCAAATTCATTAAACTAAGTTCACTTTTAGCGAGTTCTTTCAAATACGGCGAAGTCGTTGTGTCGTTAACCAGTGCAGTGAAGATCTCTCTACCTTCTTTCACTTTCTGGTTAGCTACCAATGCCTGACCTAAAATATAGTTTACCCTTCCTGTGTAAACTGATTTTGGGTATGCCTTTTTAAAATCGTTAATCATTTTTTCAAACAACATATAGTTAGTAGTTGTCCCTTTTCCTGCAGTTATTTCGATACCAAGGTAGGCAATTCTTTCCCTGACGTTTTGTATATAAGCATTGTCCGTGCCAAAGGAATTGGTGTCATTAAGGATGGCTGCACTTACTTTTAGGAACTTATCAGTAAGGCCTTGTTCGTAGATGGAGTCAGTATAGGCCCTGATCATGTCCGCAACGTCACTAGGATCATAGATAATTCTCTGATCTTGTTTAGAGAAGAAATTCTCTAAATTAGTTACTGCACCTTTGTAGTCTTTCTGGTTAAAACTAATCAGACCTTTGTAGTAATTTGTTTTGTTATAGTTCGGAAGTCTCTTTTCGAATTCAGCAATATTCTTTCCGACTAAATCCCAGTTTTTTAATTTAATGTCTTTTACGATCACTAATTCAGCTAATAGGTCACTTGCTTTCAATTCCTGGTTGCGGTCAACCCAGATAGGAAAAGTGCGGTTAGGAGCGTCTTTAAGCTTCTCAAAAGCTGCGTATACTTCGTCGAAGCCTTTGAATAATCCAAGCTTCACGTAAGAAGACCCAACAACAAAATTCATGAACGGGTCCATAGCTACTTTATCAAGATACTTATCTTTGTACGTCTGCCATGCCTTGATCACTTGCGAGTATTCTGATTTTTTGTAGAAGTCAGAGATGATTCCGTAAACGATCTCAGCTCCGTCACCGTCAAAAATTCTGGCGTCGATTTTCGCCATTGAGATTGTCGGAAGAAGAGTTAAGTAAGAAAGAGCTTCTTTAAATTTTCCGTCTACGATTAACGTTCTTAAACGAACCTGTTGTAAAAGCTTTGATAAGTTTTTATCAGGTGCCGTTGAATTTTTATCTGCTTCAAGAAAGATTCTCACTTCCATATCCTGAGCGTCGATCACTTTCTTTCTGACTGTTCTGAAAGCAACATAACGAACTCTTGCTTCGTAAGAAACCTGTCCGTCTACTGAAGTGTCGATTGCTTTTTTATAAAGAGCTAAAGTTTCATCGTAGTTTTTATCCATTAAGTCAGCACATAGTGCCGCTCTTAAGTATGAATTTGAAGCTACGTATTCATATGAATAGTTTTTTGTGAAGTCCTGGTAAAGCGCCATTGCATCCTGGAATCTTCCCAGTCTGAAGTAAGCTTCAGCTGTGTTGTACATGATGACCGGATCAATTGGTTTTGCCAGAGCAGCTTTATTGTTTTCGTAAAGAGAAACCAGGCTCGCAAGATCTCCACCTCTTAAATAAGCATACGACTGGTACGCTAATAGAAGTTGAGCAGGAAGAATCTTTTTCATTGTCTTTTCTTGAGACAATTCTTTAATTTTATCTATCTGGCCTAGCTTTGCTAATGAGTTCAACATAGCCTCTGCTGGAATGATCGACTCTTCGAAATCGAAGTTGTCTCTTGTTCCTGCATAATAAGATTTAGCTAATTGAAGAATCTTTAGCGACTCATTTTTTTCAATGTAATAACTTAAAAGATATTTGTTAATCGCTTTCTTTAATTCATAGTTGTCGGTTTTTTCAGAAAGATTTGAAAGTATTGAAAGTGCGTTCTTGAATAACTCAGGATTCGGAACATCAACGTTCTCTCTAAGGATCGCGTTTGCTTTAATGAACTCAGTTAATTCCCATTCAGCAGTTGCACCATATTTCTCGGCAAAAAGTTTCATTGATTTGTACATCAATCCCCACTTTTTCTTGCGGTATAGATTGATCGTTAACTGAAGATGAGCTTCTTTTTCACCTTTTTGAACCTGACGGTTAGCAATTGGATAAAAGATCTCCGGGATCTTGGTCTTTAAGTTCACTAATTGTTTGTAGGCCGGAGCAATAGGATCGTAGTCCCACACAAAAGTAGCTCCGTAACGGAAATCTCTATAAGGTTTTTTAGAGTTTGCTTCTTCTGCATCAAGTTCTGCAGAAGATTTTTTGATAACTCTGTTTGGATCTACTACGAAACTTGTTAAGTCTTTATCAGCTTCAACTCTCTTTTCAAGTGCAATGTCTGCTTTTGGCATTGGTTGTTGTTTAGGAACAGAAGTCTGGATTCTTTCTTTTGCTTTAATGATGTGAGGTTCTGCGACTGGCTTAGCTGTAACTTCAACTTTCGCCGGAGTTTTAGATTTTAAAACCGGAGCTACTTTTTCAACTTCAGTTGCGTCTTTTGCACCATCAACCGGCTTTAAAACAGCTGCGTTGCTGATTGAGACTGCATCTTTTCCATCCATCCAGAAATCGACAACATATTTTTTGTCTCTCTCTCTATAGAAGCTGAACATTTCTACGCTTTCATTTTTAAGTTCTACTTCTACGGCCATCGCACCGGCAGAGTTTCCGCTTGTAGCGTTATCTTTAAACTCGATCTTATTAAGGTATAAAGGATCAAGCTTAACGTCGGCCAGTTCGTTTTTTAAGTTGTTAAATAACTCTGCATTGAGAGTTTTAATGATGACTTTATTACCCACTTTCGTGAATTGAAGCTGGTCTCTTCCAGTGAAAAGATTCCATCTTAGGTATGTTGTGGCTTTTTCCTGATCTAATAGAGCTTGAGCACTGGCACTATTTACCAGAGTCAAAGAAACAACAAAAAAAATCGTCAAAAATTTGAAGAATTTTTTTAGTGGGCACATTTTCACGAAACATCCTGTTCGCATCAAATTGTCCTAGCGGTTAAATACTGTCGGCTTCATCCTGAAGTGACTTGTTTTTTAATCTTACCCGTTTTTGGATTTTTTTAAAGGAAAATTTTTCTCACAAGCAAAAAATGCCGGTCAAATTGTTGACGAAAGAGACAAACAATCTATTTACAATCATTTACAAAAATCTTCTAATAGTAGGGTAAGAAAGTATTAGATTAACTTAACTGTTTTAGACAACTTTATGAAAAAACTATTTATATTGCTTATTCTCGTCACTGCCTGCTCTTCTGCGGATAATGGCGCATATGTAAAAAGTAAAACAGTTAATAACCAGTTAACTGCAAATCTCAAAGCACCATGGGTAGCGGTTGAAGATGAAGGATCTGATCTTGCATTAAATAATAAAAATACAAAAAGTTTTTTTCTCTTTAATAGTGCCTGCAGAAAAAATGAAATGAGCAACCTGAGTGTTTTAACAAACTCCATGCTTGCTGGTATCAACAACGTTGATTATATCGAAAGAAAACAAATCCAGTTTCAGGATAGAGACGCTTCAGTGGTTATCGCTAAAGGATCTATTGATGGAATCGAAAGATTCTTCAGAATTCTTACGACTCAAAAAAATAACTGCATCTACGACTTCGCACTGATTGCCACTAGCATGAAGAACCTGCAGAAAGACTCAGAAGACTTCGATAAGTTTTCTCAACTCCTGAAGCTCAACTAGATGAAGGCACACTTTCAGGCAGCGATCGATGATAGAATTGAAAAAGCAAAAGACTTTTTTATTTTCGTCGGCGAAATTTTTTCACTACTTTTTCAAACCATCAAATGCACATTCAGCGGAAAGTTTTATACCGCTCGCTTAATGGAGCAGATTAACCTGCTTGGTTTCGGATCAACTTCAATCACTGTCGTCATCGGATTAACGATGGGACTGGTGATGACATTAAACTTTGGATATGGACTCACAAAGTTCGGTGGAACACTTTATGTGCCCGCTGTTGTTTCCTTATCTCTTGCCCGTGAAATGGCCCCACTCTTCACCTCCCTTCTGGTTGCAGGTCGAGTAGGCTCTGGTATCGCTGCTGAAATCGGTGCCATGAACGTTAATCAACAAGTGGACGCGATCAGGGCACTTGGTACGTCTCCCATAAGAGTATTGGTTGTTCCTCGCTTTTGGGCGATGATTATTTCACTCCCGCTTTTGACTGCGCTCTCGTTCGCTGTCGGAATCATCGGAGGAATGATTGTCTGTAAAACAGAATTCGATATCATCCCCGGCTTTTATTTATTTAAAGTATTCTCGACGGTAAAACTTCATGATTACGTTTCAGGAATTTTCAAGTCGATGGTCTTCGGCGGAATCATCACGATCTTCGCCTGCTATAAAGGACTCAATACAAAAGACGGAACGAAAGGTGTTGGTATCACCACAACGTGGGTTGTAGTAACGGCATCGATATTAATTTTAGTAACAGATTTTTTTATCAGTAAAATCTTTTTGGTTATCTGGAATTAAAATGAGTGAATCAATCTTAGAATTAAAGAATGTTCATAAAAGCTTTGGAAAAAATAAAATCCATCGCGGTATCGACATTACTTTGAAGAAAGGCGAAAGCCTTGGACTTCTCGGTGGCTCTGGAACAGGTAAATCAGTTCTACTAAGATCAATTATCGGATTAGAGCGTATCGACCAGGGTGAAATCATTTTCCACGGTGAACGTTATGATCACCTGATGGAAGACGAACTCACTCCTTATAGAATTAAAATCTCCTATTCATTCCAGAGCGGTGCCTTGTTCGATTCAATCAACGTTTTCGAAAATATAGCCTACCCGCTTTTTGAACATACAAATTTCAGTTACCAGCAGATCAAGGATAAAGTCCGCGACATGCTGAAGCTTATCGACCTTCCCGGCCGTGAAAGTGTCATGCCTTCTGATTTATCAGGTGGTATGCAAAAACGTGTAGGAATGGCCCGTGCGATGATCTTAAACCCCGAAGTATTACTTTATGATGAGCCGACTGCAGGGCTTGATCCAGCGAACACGTTAAACGTCGTCGCTCTTATGCAGAAACTGAAAGATAAAGGTCTCGCTTCGATTTTCGTTACTCACGATATTCCTTCAGCACTTTCACTGTGTGACCGCATCGTGGTTCTGCACGAAGGAAAAATTATTTTCAACGATACCCCAATAAAATTCCAAACTTCTTCCGACCCGATCGTTAATAAGTTTAATGTGCATAAGGATTAGTATGTTTAAGCCAACTGACAAAAAAAATTATCTCGTTTCAGGTATGTTTATATCAGCACTACTTTTAGTCGTGATGATCACTGTCTTCATGCTGAATAAAGAAAATCCTTTTTTCAGCAGCAAAGTGAAGATTGTAACTGAAGTGAAAAGCGCACAGAGCTTAAAAGAAGGTGCTGCTGTTCAACTAAGAGGGATTAAAGTCGGAAGCGTTCAATCGATCGAGTTTAAAAATCTGAGCACGTTGAGGATCAATCTGGGCATTACAGAAAAATATAAAGAGTGGATTAAAAAAGATTCTGAAATCACTTTCAAAACTCAGGGTGTACTTGGAGATAAGTACCTCGAGATCGGAGGTGGAACAGAAGAGTCTCCGGCGATAACAGACGGTGACATTCTTATTACCAATGAAAACTCACAACTTGATCACATCATGACTAAGGGTGAAGACCTGGTGGTTGCGGCCGGTGGAGTATTAAATAAACTTGATAATATTATGGGTAATGTTGAAGGCAAGAGAATCGATAAAATCCTTACAAACCTGGAAAATTTAACTGCTAATTCTAACAAAATCATGGTGACTTTAAACGATAAAAATTTCGCCCAATCCATTACAAATTTGAAATCTTCGAGTGACTCTTTAACGAAGGTTACTAAAAGAATTGAAGAGGGTCCCGGTACCATGCATGCTCTGATCTTTGATCAGGGTCTTCACGAAGATTTAAGAGCGCTTTTCGGTGGTGCTAACAGAAGCAAAGTCCTGAAGTACTTTATCCGCGAATCTATAAAAAAAGAAGACAGTAAATAGCCCTGTAATTTCTTCAAATTTGCTTGAGCCCTCTCACTTCGGGGCGTATAACCATCACCTATGAAAAATCAGTTGATGGGATTATTATTTTTAAGTTTTACAATAACCCTTGCTGGTTGCGGTTCGGACAAAAGCGCGCTTGCTTTTTCCAATAGTACAACTAATGGCCAGAGTGAAATTAAAGTTGCCCAGGATAACGATCCTGCCTTCGCTTCAATCCAAAAAGATCTTATCGGTGTGAGCTGTATCAAGTGCCACAATGCTAATCAAACTAAACACAGTAACCTGACTTCAAAAGCAGTTGTTTTAGAAAACGCAGACGACATGCTTTACCGTATGACAGACGCCTGGGATATTGGTGTTGATAATATGCCACCAAAAGGAAATCCTGTTAATCCTGTAGTCATCAAAGAATTTAAATCGTGGATGTCTGATAACAAGTTCGCAAACCTTCAAAAATCACTTTTCCAGGCAAGCTGTTTAAAATGTCATAGCGCCACTCAAACCAAGCACGCAAACCTGACTTCTAAAGCTGTTGTAATCGAAAAGTATGACGACATTATTTATAAGATGACGACAGCGTTTGATATTGATGATGAACCAATGCCACCGGTTGGAAAAGGTAATAAGGTTTCGCCTGAGTTGATTAAAGAATTACAGAAGTGGAAAGAAAGTTTATAAGAGAGACTGCTTTCCCCGGAGGACAAAATGATTTTGCAAATGCAGTATCAGGTGCTACTAAAAAAAACTTAACTAATTCGTACCTGATAAGCTGACCGTTTGGTTTCTTTTTTCAAACCAGAACACATTAATTGCATAAAAAAGTAGTGTAATTATAAATAATGAAATATACCGCGAATAAAGATACTGCCTAGATCGAAGGTAAATATGCAGGAAAGCTATGCTAAAAGCATATGTCATCTGTCCACTGGCAGACGCGGGCGCAGTCTTAGGATCAGTAATCATAAGCCATAGAAAAATTAATCCAATCGCTCCAAATTCAGGAGCAAACGCATAAACGACAGAAGATAAATCATGGAGCGGAAAAAAAACTGCACACCAAAAAATAACACTTAAAATATAAGAGAACGAAACAGTGTATGTTCTTCCGAGCCATACCGCAATAAGTCCCAGCACTGTCACATGAAGCATTGGATACCAGTGGTACATGTACTCATCTGCCCACGCGCCAAACCATGATGTAGGAAGAAATATAAGGGAAATGACGATAGCAAAATTAGTCGGATTAAAAAGATGTGAGTTATTGCTTCTTCTAATGAAATATTTGGAAACCACCGCAAAAAAACCTAAAAGCCCATACAGCCACCACTTGTGTGACTTGATTAAAATAATTAATCCTGCAACCTCGGTAAATGCTGAAAACAAGCGGTCGAAGGTTTTGTTGTCGGGATATTTATCAGATGTTTTATAAAGGATAAACTCTGTCAAAAGACCGCAAAAATACCCGAATGCAATCTGCAACCATGATCTTTGCAGTTCAAAGACCACCAGACATATAATAAACAAAGTGACATGACTGCCACCTAAAAACCATCTGCCATTTATTTCTCGTCTTATAAGTTTTTTGATCATTGCAATTCTCTTATGGAATTATATTGATCTATCTTAAAGTTACGTATTTTTTTTATACTTCTTGATATAGGCCAGTAAACTTCAACGTCACCAACTATAGTTGATTTCCCCAGGCCGACATTTACACGGGCATCACTGAATCCTCTGTAACCGTTTGCAGGATAAATTTCACGGAGGACGGTCTCGCCGTTTGAGAGTTTAAATTTTACTCTGGCACCATGAGGTATTGTATTTCCGTTTTTATCAATTAAAGAAAAGCCGATCCAGTGATTGAACGGTTTTATTTCTGATGTATTATGATAAATTTTAAGTTTTGCCAGTCCTCCGGCCGTAATCACATCCATCTTGCCGTCATTATCATAATCAATCAAGGCCAGTGTTTTATTTTCTTCAGTATCATCAAAACCTGACATTTTTGAAATATCAAAGAACTTTCCATTTTTTTGTGCAAAAAAACAATTATGCTCAAAAGCAGAAATGTACCGGCCGGTAATTTCAGTTTTAGGGTGATAATACTTTCTTAAAAATCTTGGAATTTGTGATACTTCAATTCTTTCATACCACATCGATTTGCCTTGATTGATATTTTTTATTTCAGGAGATCTTGTTCGTCCATTGGCAATCAGCAAATCATCCTGTCCATCATGGTCAATATCTGCAAATTTTGCACCCCATGAAAACCCGCATCTGGCAGAACCCGTATCTGTTGATACATTTTCAAATCTTCCGTCAGCTTTTTTCTTCCATAACAAATTAAATTTTCTATAAAAAGGAGGCTTATAAATATTTGTGACATATAAATCCAGAAGGCCATCTCGATTATAATCAAAAAACTCTGAATTCATTCCCGATAATCCGTGAAATATTTTAGGTAAGTACTCTTCAGTCACATCCTGAAAAACACCCTGACCTTTATTGAGGAAAAGTTCGTCATGAGCATAATCGTTGGCAAAAAAGATATCAGGCAGTCCATCCAGGTTTACATCGGCAATTCCCGCATTGTGTGTATAGGATCTGGTGATAAAATCTGCTTTTTCTTCTACGACAAACTCTTTACCTGTATTTCGAAGCAGCTTATTTTTCCCACCAGTTTTATTGTCGTACTGAGTGTTATTCATCCATAAAACATTGGACTCAGTAAGTTCATCCGGGCCCGCAGAAAAATTTGCAAAAACTAAATCCAGTCTGCCAGTTTGATAAAAATCACCGACATTCACTCCGTCCGGCCGAGAACAGTAACCATTGAGCTTATCAGAACTGTCGATAAATTTTCCATCTCTCGATTGAAGATAAAGCCCATGGCATCCAAAGCGCGCAAGTAACAAGTCGATGCGGCCGTCCTGATTAAAATCGGCCCACAAGGCATAACTCGGATAAGACTTTTGATTAAGATTGGCGAGGTTGTACGCTGCGGCCTTTTCAACAAAATATTTTCCGCCCTGATTGATGTAAAGCAGATTGGGCTTGTTATCGGAAGTCGTTATATAAATATCCATGAAACCGTCATTATTTACATCTACAACAGATACTGAAGGAGAAACGAATTCAGAAGTTATGTATTTTTTTGGATCAACATTTTTAAGAACAAAATCAATATTTCGATAATCTATTCCGAGTACTGAAGAGCTTTCCTGAAAATGCAGATTGGTGAATTTTGAATGGTTAAAATGCTGATCTTCATAAACATTGCCAGGACGATCTTTTGGAGGATTATATTTGAAAAGATAAAAGACAGAAGCGCTCCCGAGTAAAATAACAATCAGGGAGTATAATGAAGATTTATAATTTATCTGGAGCTTCAATTGAGCTGTTGAACAAAACCTTTTTTCT
>JACMNL010000139.1 GCA_014378525.1 Bacteriovorax sp. | reverse complement strand
AAGTTTAAGGAAGCTCACCAGACCATTTTAAAAATGGCGATCAGAAATAATCTTTCTGAAGACAGGTTCCTTGCTGCAATGGAGAGAGCTGCTGTTGAAGCAAATCTTGAACCGCATGAAAGTGAACGCAATAAACACTCTTCAAAAAGTTATCAGTCGATTCAATTCACTTGCCGTCAGTTGATCGAATATAAAAACCCGTTCCTTCAAGAGTTCAATGATCTGAGAAAATTTGCAAAAACTCAGAACCCTGAAGAAAATGAACTTGCACGCAAAGTAATGAACATGGATATTTCATTAGTCGCACGCGATATTCGTTTTTTCTATCCATATGAAATTCAGGTTGTGGATCAGGATGCCTTCAGAGAAAACTCGCAAGGGGATGCTTCTCACCAGGAATACAAACGTCAGCAGGTGAAGTCTGCGATGAAGCGTGTATTCAAAGCGCTAATCGAATATAAAGAAATTAAATTATAAATTTATTTTAAAGCTTTTTTCGTGAACGATTCGATGATTGGCATGGCGATGTCGACAACGTTAGAGTCGAACATAACGTCCTGAGGAGGAACAACTGTTCCTGAAATCAGAACTTGAGCCGTTACGTCTTCGGGGTATCTTCTCGCGTGCTCCAGGCAGATGTTTACACCCATACTGTGGCCTACGAATAAAGTTTTTTTAATTCCCAGTGAAAGCGGTAGTCGTGAAGCAGTATCTGATAGCCTTGTTCTTCAAAAAAAGGAATTTGATATTTAAAATGATAGTTGCTGCAAAGAAGGCCGTAGATAAAAACGACCAAAGGTTTTTCGGGATTGATTTCAGCAGGATCGAAATTAGTATTATAAAAAGTCTTAAACCTTCGTTGGTATAAAAATAATGACGAAAACTTTTTTAAACATTGTGAGCCTTCTCTTCTGCTTCTACGAGAACTTCTTCAATGAAATCCATGGCAAATTTAAGCTCAGGCGCATTTTTAGTGAAGGCCGCGAAAGCACCGGCAAGATCTGATTCTTCTCTTTTTTTTTAAAATCAATAATCTTAATTTTGTTCTAACCGAATGCGATAATATCTCCAACACGAATCTTAAGAACGCCACTAATTTTTTTCCATTTATAAAAAAATAGGGTGCACGTATTAGGCTTCTCACAACGAGATATGAAGTGTAGTGGTCTTCGTCCACTTGATGAGAGTATTTCGATATTAATCATTTTTCAATTATATCAAACTCTGGATCTTTTTTATAACGGCATAAAAACTTAGGAAGAAGGCTGAACTAAGACTATTTTAATCAGGCTTAATTGTCTTTGACGTTTTTTTATGAAGAAATCCCAACAAGAGATACGTTTTTACATGATAAATAAGCACGTAATAAAGTTTATAGAAGGGGAGTTTTATCTTCCATAAATTTCTGCTTATAAAATAATAAGGAGTTTTAATCTTCCAGAAATTTAATGCTAAAAAATGAAAAGGTTTTTTAATTTTCCAGAAATTTAATGCTAAAAAATGAAAAGGCTTTTTAATTTTCCAGAAATTTAATGCTAAAAAATGAAAAGGCTTTTTAATTTTCCAGAAATTTGATGCGACAAAATGAAAAGGCTTTTTAATTTTCCAGAAATTTAATGCGACAAAATGAAAAGGTTTTTTAACTTTCCAGAAATTTAATGCGACAAAATGAAAAGGTTTTTTAACTTTCCATAAATTCAAAAAAGCAAAATAAACTGGTTTTTTAATTTTCCATATATTTAGTTTGAAAAAATACAATAGTTTTTTTATTTTCCAGATATTATTAAGCGGACCGCTAAAAGTTTTCCAGAACCATTTTTTCATCCAATAATAAGGTTTTTTAATTTTCCATAACTGTGACGAGATATTGTAGACAGGTTTCGCGATTACCCAGTAGGCCTTGATTCCAACATTTCCGATTAAGTTTTTTATAACGGTTGCATGCAGTGCTTGAAAAAAAGATTTAACATATAATGTTTTTCGGTGCTTCTTATTGCTTCTATGAAAAATTCCGAGGAAAAAGAAAAAACGGTAAATTTCATAAATATATTTTTCGCTGAAGCTTTTTAACCGGGAATCAACATTCTGTTTGTCGTTTACATTTTTTTGAACCATGCCAAGCTGATGATTATGGAAATGTCCTCTTCCTTGATGAAATGCCTTCCTGGTAAATTTAAGCAGAGTAACATTACTTCTGTGCTCAATATCTATTTCACGATCAAGTAGAAGTATTTTCTGATTTTTTATAAACTTGCTGTTGAAGCTGATTTCACTACCACCGAATGTTATATATTCATCATAGATATGTTTAATTTCTTTTGATTTATAAGAAGCATTTCCTCCAATTAGACATATTTGGTTGCCTTTAGAATCCGTTGAATTGATCAGCCATTGCTCTGCAATTTGATGATAACTGCAGGTGAAAACGTTATTTTTTTTCTTGGGCAGAAGGTAGCTGCCTCCAATGCCGGCCACTTCCGGAAACATTAAATGTTTTTCATAAATTAGCTCTGCAAGATTATTTTTTTGTAAATAACAATCATCATCTAAAAACCAGATGATCTCTCCTGCGGCTGCAATCATGCCCACATTGCGAGCAGTATTCACACCGAGTTGGTCGCTGCAGATGTAGTGAAATGCTTTAAAAGAATTTTGAAATTGGTCATATTTTTTACCGTCAAAGCTACTTCTTAGATTGTGAACAACGATCACTTCGAGACTGTCAGAAAAATTTTGCAGGGAAACAGATTCTAAAAGATTTAGAAGTGAAGCGGGAGAGTCTTTAGTCGGTATGATAATGGATAACTTTGTCATTTTATTTTAGTACTTAATAATTTTTATAAAATTGAACCCATTTAATATTTTTGTTAGCTAAAGATTTAAGGTTTTTGAATCTCTTTTTTGTTTCTTCACAATTTTTTTTCGGATAGATGTTATCAATAAAATAAACTGGCCGTGAAGTATCGAAAGCAGCACTAAGTTTCATGGGTGGATAAGCAGTTTCAAATATGCACGTGAACTTTATGTCCTTTATATAAAAATAAGGGCATATGTTGCATGAAACAATTTCAACAGAAGGATCTTTTGTCTTGGCTGCGATGATTTCTTCAGCAACTCCTTTTGAGTCTACACGATAGGGATAAATAAAATAACGCTCCTTAAAGGCTATATTATAAATTGATATTAAGACGAGTAAAATTATAAATCCTTCTCTGAAATATTTTACTTTCCAGTTTGACTCATGAATGTAAGTTGCTGTTAATAAATAAAAAGATGATAAAGATCCTACAAAATACCTGGCTTCAAAAGCGGGAGCAGTTATTTTTGATTTTAAAAAGGCAAGTAGAATAGGAAACAGGATCACCGTATAAATCGGCCAGTAGGATTTCACAAATTTTAAAAGCTGAGACTTCGCTGAAAACAAAAGACCCACTGACAACAATAGGGCGAGAGGGAAAAAATATCCCGAGAAAAGGTATGCGATAAGCTCAAGAAGATTTAACGCTTTCGGAGAATATCTATAGGCATGATAAGCATTAAAGTTTTTTAAAACATCAGGAAGAATCAATGCAGAAATTATCAGCAGGGCAGAAGTAATCAGAACTATTTTCAACTTACTATTACTACTTGTTTTTTGCAGACTGAAAAGCAAGAGTAGGACCTCCGTAAAAAAATATATAAAGCCAAAAAGATGAGTGAAGGTGGCGGCAAATCCAAAAAAAATGAATAAAATAAGATTAGTTTTCTTAAATTCAGAAGTTTTCCAGATTGAAAGAAAATTGTAGTCTGCGCAAATTAAAAATAGAAAAAGAAGTGAGTACATTCTCACTTCTGTAGAATGAAATAAGAGAATAAAGGAAAGCGATATTAGTGCTGTTGAAATGATTGCAACTTCGGCGGACTTAAATTTTTTAACGGTGAAGTAATGTACAAGAATACCAATGCCGTAAAAAATTAAAGCAGGTAGGCGAGTCCTCGCAACATCAGTCATTAAATTATTACTGAATAATTTATAGAGCAAAATATAGTAAAGAGGCTGCTGGGTATCATTCGTTTTTAAGAAAAACAATATTTTATGCAGATCGTGAATATCTAACAATTTGAGAGTTATAAATTCATCGAGGGCCAGGGGATGAAAGTTTAAAAAAAACAAATGCAGGAAAGCTGCGAGCACAATGATTAAAATAAGAAAGAACTTTATTTTCTTATTTAAGACTTTCATCAGTTATCTTATTGGCCGGCAAGTTGTGAGTGAAATCGAGTAGCTCGTTATTTGCAAGATTAATTTGATAATGGCCATCATCAAAGAAAATAAACTGGGGAGCACTGCTACTGACAAGTTTAAAAGTTTGAAGTCTTTTTAAATGGTAGTTATTAATTTTATACCAAATCATTCCCGAAATTCTTCCAGCAGCATTGAAGAGCATTAATCCTATCTTTACGAACCAAAAAAATTCTTCTTCTTCAAATGCTTTTCCTAGGTAATATCTAGCTTGATTTAACAACGTTGAGGCAGGTTTTTTATTTTGATTTACATGAGGAAGACCAGAGGCAGTGTAATACTCGGCCCAACGATAGGTATATTTATATTTATAAAATCCATCCGCGAAAGATCTTTTAAAATAGTCCCACCAGCCGTCTCCGTGAAAGATAACCATTGCTTCAGCGCTCTCTGAACTTGCAAGGTTGTAGCCAGAGAGAAAAACTCTTTTGGCGAGATCTATATCTTCATGGCGTTCGAGATGCACATTGAAGCCGTCTACTTCCAGCAAAGCTTTCTTAAGATACAAGCAAGCAGCAGAGTTGATCATTGGAGACTCACTCGCTTTAACACGAGGAAGACAAAATGAAGATTTAGTGTCATGACCGATGGCCCAGAAACGGTACTCATTCAAACTTTTACTGCCATGTTCCTTACAGGGAATAATTTTTCCCTGAACACCACCGACATTTTCTTTATTAAATAATGCAATTAAATTTTTTGCCCATAAGGGTCTTAGGTAAACATCGGCATCAATGAATGCAACATATTTTCCCTTGGAGCGTCTTAAACCTGAATTCCTTGCATAGGATCTTCCCTGTTTTTTTTCTACAATTAAAATTATATCCAAGGCAGATAAAATATCAGGAGTGTTGTCAGTGCTATTGTTATCAATGACTATGATTTCATAAGAAATTTCTGGAGAAAAAAGCATTGAAGCCTTGATAGATTCCACACATATCTTGATGGTCCTACTTGCATTGTAGGCTGGGATAACGTAACTTAATTCAATAATATTCATATAAAAAACATAGCTGATATAAATTTAATAAGCAATTACTTCGAATACTATTGCATTGATATTTTAAAAAATTAAGATGACTAAAACTATGGCAAAAACGAAAATTCTTATTCTTGGCGCAGGACCTGCCGGGTTGTCATCTGCCTATAGGCTTTCGGCTAAAGGGTTTGAAATTTCTATCATCGAAACTGACCCCAGTCAGGTCGGTGGATTGTCAAAAACGATAAATCATAATGGTTACCTGGTAGATATTGGTGGGCATAGATTTTTTTCCAAATCACAAGAAGTGAATAACTTTTGGAAAGAAATTCTTCCTGATGATTTTTTAACAATAAGCCGTTATTCAAGAATTTATTATCAAAATATTTTTTTTGATTATCCACTTAAGCCATTCCAATGTCTGATGCGTCTGCCCTATTCCAAATCATTAAGAATTATTTATTCATTTTTAAAAAGTAAAACTGAGTTGGATAAAAAAATTACCAATCTTGAAGAGTGGTTCACTCACAAATTTGGAAAAGAGCTCTACCTGACATTTTTTAAATCATATACAGAAAAAGTATGGGGATTAAAGTGCAAAGAGATTTCGAAGGATTGGGCTTCGCAGAGAATTCAGGACCTTTCAGTTTTTTCTATTTTAAAAAATTCAATCTTGAATTTTTTAAAAGTTAGGCCTTCTCAAGTTATCAAAACACTTTCAACGAGTTTTCTTTATCCGCGAAAAGGGCCGGGAATGTTTTGGGACAGGTGTGCTGAAGTATGCAAAGAACGGGGAGTTGATTTCCACTTTAATACTATTTGTACAGAACTTAGCTACGACAATATTATTGGGAAGTGGGGCGGGCAGTTTAAAAAAAACGATCAGATCTTTGGGCTTCAGAATTTTGATTATGTTATTTCTTCTATACCGGTACCCACTTTAGTCGAATGTATTCAAAGCATAAATAACTCTCAGGTTAGTGACTTGATCGAAAAATTCAAATTTAGAGATTTTATCATGGTACTGGCCGTACTAAAAAAGAAGAATACTTTGAAGGACAACTGGATTTATATTCACAATGAAAATGTTCAAGTCGGTAGAATTCAAATATTTAACAACTGGTCAGATGAGATGGTTGTCAGACCGGATGAGCACACAAGCCTTGGATTAGAATTCTTTTGTCAGGAATCTCAAGGGCTCTGGAATGAAACGGATGAAAAAATAATTGAATTATCAAAAGCAGAACTTCTTGAACTAAAACTTTCAGATGTTGATGATAATTTTGTAGAAACAAAGGTTATAAGAGTTAAAAAAGCTTACCCTGTCTATCACAATAATTATGTAGATGATCTTGAGAAATTAAAGAAGATCATCAGTAAGGCCGCCCCAAATGTTTATATGATCGGTCGAAATGGGATGCATAGATACAACAATCAAGATCATTCAATCATGACTGCTTTTGTTGTTGCAGATAATATTATTACAAATACATTTGCCAGAGATCCATGGAAGGTTAATCAAGAAGCTGTATATATCGAGAGCGATGAATGCTCTGTAGTATAATTATTCCTTGTTTTAACTCCACTAAACACATTGAAAATTGCCTTGAATCCTTACTACTTCTACCTAAAGAAAAATTTGAAATAATTTTGGTTGATGATTTCTCCTCTGATGAACTTGAAAATCTCATAGAAAAATATCAATTAAAGATAATTAAAAACTTGCAAAATTATGGACCGTCTTACTCCAGAAATGTCGGAGCCGCTGCAGCCACAGGAGATGTCCTTTGTTTTATTGATTCTGATATTTCAATCACGCCTGAGCGTATATTGAGCAATTTACAGTTTATCTTAAATTCCGATGAAGGACTTGCTATTACCGGTGGAGTTGGAAAAAAGTCGCCATACAATAATTTTTTCAGTAAATATAAAAATTATTATCTTCATTATACTTTTGGGATTCAACCTGATTTCGTTTCTTTTTTTTATGGTGCATTTGTCATGGTGAAAAAATCTGACTTTAAGTTATGGCCAGAATATTTGAGATATGGCGAAGACACATATTTGGGAAATGATTATTGTAATTCAGGTAAAAAGATATTTTTTGATAAACAGCTAAATGCCATTCACTATAAAAAATTAAATTTCTTATTAATTACTGCTAATGATTTTTACGTTCCATTTTTTTTTAGCAAAACTTACGTCAATAATTTTAATGAGAGCAAAACGACATTTAAGCTGGAGTTTTCACATGCGCTTAGATCACAGCTTACCTCTATTGCACTTGTAGGAGTCTTTTGGTTGTATTTAGTATTTTGCACACTATTCCTTCAGGCCGATCTGTTATTGATTTCATTTATTTTACTTTGCGTCTGGCTTTTTGTTAACCGCCTTTATTTTTCATTTTTAGCAAATGAAGAGAGTCCCTTTTTTACAATCAGGAGCATTCTTTTTACATTTATGGATCAGACTATTTTAGGGGCAGGTATTTTCTGCGGACTTATTTATCACGGTTTTTTACATGGTTCAAAAATTCATTCAAAAGCACTTTTCTGATATTCAAACAGTCTGGTGACATTGTGTCAGGCAATGCTGCCTTGCAGAGTGCTTTGATCATAACAATGCGCTCCTCTTTAATCTTTTGAAACTATGCTTAACTATAATCAATATGACTGAAAATAAAAATGAACTCAATATTAATAATATGCTTTTTCGTATGAAAGAGGTGGAAGAGAAAAGCGGTTCATCTTCGATGTGTATTGCAAAATGGATGCAGAGTACGGTTTATCTCATGAATGGAACCACTCATTCTTGTCACCATCCGGCAGTTCATAAAATTCCCTTAAGTGAAATTAAAGATAATCCGTCTGCGCTACATAACACTTCCTTTAAAAGGGCCCAAAGAGAGAAGATGCTTCAAGGTAAGCGTCCTTCTGAATGTCAGTATTGCTGGCAGATTGAAGATCTTGGTGGAAATCATATCAGCGACAGAGTTTATAAATCTACAGATGAAGACTGGGCCTATCCATATTTAGAAAAAGTGCTGAAAGAAAAAGTAGGGAAAAATAATATTCCATCTTATCTTGAAGTGGCTTTTGATAGTACCTGCAATATGAAATGCATGTACTGCACGCCAGAAATTTCTACTCAGTGGATGGAGGAAGTTAAAAAATTCGGAGCCTATGAAGGAACTACACATCGAGTTGGCAATTTAGAATGGATAAAATCACAAGATCGCATTCCGATGCTGGACACTGAAAATAATCCCTACATAAAAGCTTTTTGGCAATGGTGGCCTGATTTATACAAAGAACTAAAAACTTTTCGTATAACTGGAGGTGAACCTCTTCTAAGTGTAAATACATGGAAAGTCCTGGATGTAATTAAAGCAAATCCCAGAAAAGATTTTTCCCTAGCGATCAATACAAACTTGCAGGTTCATCCACAAATTCTCAACAGATTTATTAATTATTATAATGAAATAGCACCCAACATAAAAAGCTTTAAAGTCTATACCAGTGCGGAAGCTCACGGAGCTCAGGCAGAATACATTCGTTTCGGGATGAATTACGATAGCTTTCTTTATAACATAAAAGATTTTTTAAAACGAACGCATGCAAATTCTCAGATTAACCTAATGATCACTTTTAATGTATTAAGTTTATCTACGTTCGATCTTTTTTTAAAAGATATTTTATCTATTAGAAGAGAATTCAATGTTAACAACGGATTTAATCGTCTGCCTATGATGATTAACTACTTAAGATGGCCGGAATTTCAAAATGTTAGAGTCGCTCCATTTGATGTTAAGAAAAAGTATATAGAAAAAATAAAAGAATATATGCTCGATAATTCCAGCGTCCGCGGTTGCGATGAAGCCGGAATTTTTTATCTCGAAGAAGTTGATCAGGTAAATCGCCTAGAGTTATACATGTTTTCCCCAATGAAGTCTGATGATTTAAAAAGGCAGTTTAAAGATTTTAAAGTTTTTTATAGAGAATATGACAAGCGCAAAAATATTTCGATGAAAAATCTTTTTCCAGAATACTCAGCGCTTTATGAGGCCGAATCATAGCACCACTCAAAGATAAAAGATTTATTCAGTCAAAAGAGAAGTTGGATGCTATTAGCCCCAGTTTTTGTCTAGCAAAATGGGCTCAATCAACTATTTATTTAAATAGCGGACATACTCACTCGTGTCATCATACTCCTGTTCATAAAATTCCTCTTGAGAACTTAAATGAAAATCCGGGGCAGATTCACAATACACCTTTCAAGATTGAAAAAAGAAAAGAGATGCTTGATGGCGTGCGCCCTAAGGAATGTGACTACTGTTGGCAGATAGAAGATTTGGGAGAAAATTTTATCAGCGATAGAGTAATGAAATCTTCATTGAGTTGGTCAATGCCTTTTTATAAAAATATCGTAGAGTCAAAGACAGGAGTTAGTTACAATCCGAGTTACTTGGAAGTTTTTTTCGATATGGCCTGTAATTTTAAATGTATTTATTGCTCACCCGATGTCAGTTCAAAGATACGTTCAGAAATAGAAACTCATGGACCATATCAGCTGGGAACAGACACAATACTTAATATGGATCCAGAGCGACAAGGCAATGAGAACACAGATTATATTGAAGCATTCTGGAAAGTCCTGCCTGAGTGGTGGAATGGCCTCCATACATTACGCATAACGGGTGGAGAGCCGCTGCTTTCACCGGAAACATGGAGAGTCTTTGATTACGTGAAAGAGCATGGAAATCCCAAGCTTAATCTTGCTGTGAATACTAATCTGGGTGTTCCGGAAAATAAGATAAATTTGTTAGTGAAATATATTAATGAGATGTCTAATGGCCTGAACATGTTTGAAGTTTATACTTCGAACGAAGCCTCGGGCAAAGAAGCTGAATTCATAAGATATGGGCTGGATTATAAGCTTTTTCTCAGTAATATTAAAAAAATTCTCGATGAGACGAATTCACAAATCACTCTCATGACGACAGTTAATTTGCTTTCATACTCTAGTTTTTCCAAATGCATTTTAGAATTTATTGAACTCCGCAAAAAATATCCTAAACGCATCAGAAATATTTCATTTAATTATCTTAGATATCCAATCTGTTTGGATTTGAAATATCTTCCTGACTCTCTTAAACAACAGTTTACGCATGAAATGAAAAAAATTCTGGAATCCAATGAACTCGATATATTTGAAAAAGAATCAGCTCAACGATTAATTGAATATGTTAAGAAAGAGCCTAAAGATAAAGCAGTGATTCAGAAAGATCTTCTTCTGTATCTGGCCGAAATCGATAGAAGAAGAGGAACATTTTCCCAAGATGTTTTCAGCGATCTTTACAAAGAAATTAATCGGGAACTT
>JACMNL010000138.1 GCA_014378525.1 Bacteriovorax sp. | reverse complement strand
TTTATTAATATGCAACCGGTAGTTAGGGAGCGGCAAGGGTATGTTCGGTTAACCCCGCCAGGTCCGGAAGGAAGCAACGGCAGCTGTTACTGCTTTGTGCTGTTTTCCTAGCTACTTCTGTAATTCCATTTACTAATTCATCCAAATTCATTACCTTTTAAGCTGGAAAAAATTCTTTATTTCCCTGCCGTTCAAGGAAGAAAATGTCGTACCAAGTACTGGCCAGAAAATGGCGACCGAAAAAATTTCAAGATGTCATCGGACAGTCTCATGTGACTCGTTCGTTGCAGAATGCGATTGCGAAAAATAAAATCGGTCATGCTTACATGCTGGTTGGAACTCGCGGTGTTGGTAAAACTTCTGTCGCTAGAATTTTTGCAAAAGCTATTCGTTGTGAAAACATCACGGCCGATATCAATGCGTGCGGTGAATGCCGTGCCTGTTTAGATTTTGATACTGAAACATCGATGAACGTGATTGAGATCGATGGTGCTTCAAATAACTCTGTTGATAACATCCGCGAACTCATCAGCAACGTTCACTACCTTCCTACATCAGGAAGATTTAAAGTTTATATTATCGATGAAGTGCACATGCTTTCGACGAACGCATTCAATGCACTTTTAAAAACGTTAGAGGAACCACCTGCTCACGTTGTATTTATTTTCGCAACAACTGAAGTTCAGAAACTTTTAGGAACTGTACTTTCTCGTTGTCAGCGTTTTGATTTTAGAAATGTACCCGTTGAGACTTTGGTAAATCACGTGAAAGAGATTGCAAAAGTTGAAGGGATTAAATTTGAGCATGATGAATTGATTCATCAGATTGCAGTATTAGGACGTGGCTCTGTAAGAGATACACTTTCCCTACTTGATCAGGTTCTCACTTTCTCAGATGACAATAATGTATTGGAAGAAACGCTTACAACTTCGCTTGGAGTTGCAGGGCCGAAATCAATCAGTGGAATTATCAACGCGATTTATGAAGGCGACACTGAAGGCGTTAGTAAAATTTATTCTAAACTTCTTTTCGAAAATGTTCCCGCAAAAAACATCGCAAGCTCACTGCTTGATGAACTATTTAATAATTTAAAAAAGAAAAGCAGCTTGTCTGAAGCCGAGTTGATCTGGATTTATGAAACGATTGCGCGTGAGACGACGTGGATCTTTAGCTCTATAGTTCCGGAAAAAGCGTTTGAAGTTTTAATGTACAAAGTTACATTGCGAAGAAACTTCTTCACGCAGAAGATTGTCGGGAATGCACCAGCGGCTTCTGTGACGACAGCGGCACCTGCTGCAGTTGTGAGTGCTCCGGTTGTTAATGAAGCTCCTGCCGAATTATCTGTGGCCGAAAAACTTTCATCAATGATGTCTGAACTTGCGACAGAAAAAAATGCAAGCATTGTTCCTGTCGCTGCACCCGTAAAAGTTGAAGCACCGGTTGCAGTCGCCGCAAAACCTGTTAGTAAAAAAGATTTAACATGGGAAGGATTTTTAAATGACCTGGGAACAAAAGCTCCGGTGTCGGCTTCAAATCTTGAACAGGGAAATACAATTGTTCCGCTTCGTCTGGAAAATGGTTATCTGAATATTGAACTTGGGTTTGGTTACTCAGGTCAGGTGTTCATGGACTATTTAAATGAGCAGGAAAATTTTAATAAGCTCGTAAATAACTTAAGTGAGTATTTCGAAGTTGATAAAACAAATATTAAGCTGGAACTGGTCTCTATGGCCGCTACAGAGGATTTTGTTTCTCAATCCGAGATTAGAGAACAGGCAGCAAAAGTAACGATGAATGACCGTGTAGAGGAATTTAAAAACAATCCTCTTCTTCGTGAAGCAGAGAAAATATTTAATTCAAAAGTTGATAAAGTAATTTTAGATCAAAAGAAGTGATAAATTTAATTAAGGAGTACGTTATGAAAGGTATGCAAAATTTAATGAAGCAAGCTCAACAAATGCAGCAAAAAATGGCTACATTACAAAAGGAACTTGAATCACGTGAGATGGAAACATCTTCAGGTGGCGGGATGATCAAAATCAAGATCACAGGAAAACAACAGATCATGGCGATTACAATCAACAAAGAATGTGTTGATCCTAACGACGTAGCTTCTCTTGAGGATTTAGTAAAAACGGCAGTTAATCAAGCAATTAAAGAATCACAAGATATGGTTTCTGGAGCGATGTCAAAAATCACTGGTGGAATCAGCATTCCAGGAATGTTCTAGTTTATGGATTTGCCAGAAAGATTATTAAAAGTTGTAAGACAGTTCGGCCGCCTTCCAGGTGTCGGTGAAAAAACTGCGCTTCGCCAGTCGCTCATCATGACGAAATGGAACAAAGAAGATTTAGTGAACTTTGCGGAAGCAGTTAAAGGCCTCGCTGAATTAAATCATTGTAAGAAATGCGGAATGTTTTGCGACGATAAACTCTGCAAAATTTGTATGGACCACAACCGCGTTTCGTCAAAAACGATTTGCGTGGTTGAGTCTGTAACAGATTATCTGGCGATTGAGCGCAGTGGAAATTTCAGAGGCAAGTTTCACATTCTCTTTGGTGTATTGAATCCTTTAATGGGAATTGGTCCTGATGAATTGAAGCTTGATTATTTATTTTCACGCATTCAAGATGAAGAAGTTGAAGAGCTCATTTTAGCTGTCAATCCTTCTGTTGAAGGAGACGCGACTTGCGCCTACATAAAACAAATGCTGCCGGAAACAATCAGTGTTGACCGTATTGGATTCGGAATTCCGATGGGTGGAAGTTTAGAATACGTTGATTCGCTCACGATTACTAAAGCACTGGAAAACCGCAGACATTTATAAATGGATAAAAATGAATAGTAGCTCGAGTAAAATTCCCAAGTACGTTCAAACTTTTTTTGAATCGTGTGAAATTGATGAAAAGATTAACCGCTTTTCATTTTTTATGATTAGATCAGACGGTGTGGTTCTCTATCACAACAACAACCTGGCCAACTCACTTTCAAAATCTTCGATCGGTGCCCTTCTTTCTGGTGTATGGCAGGCCTCGAAAGCCTTGTCTGAATTCATTCCAAAGGAAGAAGCTAAAGAAGGATATAGATTAAGTTTTGATACGTCTTCACAGGGTATCTATATCGTACCTATTTCTACAGAACTCGATGAACTTTATCTGGGACTGATTTATCACGATGAAGTGAATCCGGGATTCATTAAAAATAAAATGAGAGAGATGGCAACGAGCTTTGGAGAGTTCCTTAATCAGGAATTGAAAGATCACCGCGCAGCTCAGGAACTATCTAACAACGTATTTGATAAGAACGATTATTTATTCGCTGATATTTCTGATGCAGAAATGGATCGCTTGTTCGCGTTTATAAAAAATTAAAAAGTTAAGGTAACCATGTCTTTTGTAAATTATGTAAATAAAGAAGTTAACTGTAAAATTGTCTACTACGGGCCAGGCCTCGGTGGAAAGACAACAAACATCCAGTACGTTTATCAAAAAACGAGTGGAGACAGTAAAGGGAATATCATTTCACTTAATACTGAAAATGAAAGAACGCTGTTCTTCGATTTCCTTCCTCTTGATTTAGGTGAGATCCGCGGATTTAAAACGCGTTTTCACTTATACACAGTACCGGGACAGGTTTTTTACGAAGCTTCGAGAAAATTAATTCTTCGTGGAGTGGATGGCGTTGTGTTCGTTGCCGACTCACAGGTTGAAAGAATGGAAGCGAATCTTGAATCACTTAAATCGTTAGAGAAAAATTTAACTGACCAGGGTTATGACATCACAAAAATCCCGATGGTCATGCAGTGGAATAAGCGCGATCTTCCAAACGCAACAAGCGTTAAAGACCTTCACGATGCTTTAAATAAATGGGCAGTGCCTGAGTTTGAAGCAGTGGCGATGAAAGGTAATGGCGTATTTGATACGCTTAAAATGATTTCGAAATTAGTTCTGATGAATCTTAAGGGCGGACTAGAGTAGTTTTTTGTAATCCAGGAAGATGATATGAGCTTTCATTAAAGCTTCCTGGTCATAGAAACTCGAACGACTTCCCACCAAATGATGTCCTTCCAATACACCTAAATTGTGTCCTTGAAAATAATACGGGAATTGTGCGTTCTCAACGTCCACTACTCCGTCATTTGATTTCTGGCTTCTGAAAATGGCTTTTGTAAGCATCATCCACACATGGCTTTGGTGCCACTTCGCTTCGAATGCAACAGCTGTGTAGAAAGGTTTTGAAGGCAGTTGCTTATGATTTCTTTTAAACCAGCTTTCGCGGAAGTTTTTCGAAAGCGATTTTTGTAATTCACTAGCGATGACGTCGATTTGTTTACCGAGAATTTTTTTCGAAACTTTCTCAGGTACTTTTCCGATCGCGTTCACCATTTTTAAAAGTTTATTATTCACATGATCGCTTCCCATGATTGGAGTTGCGACGAAAGAGATACCGACGATGTTAGGAGAAAGTTTTTCACCTTTTGCTCTTAGGTAGTGAAGAGTATCGATGCCACCTTTTGAAAAACAGAAAAACCACAAACGTTCTTCCGGATTTTTTTCCATATAATCATCAATCTGCTTTCGAAGTGCCAGGGCGTTTTCACGTGCACCTTTTTTTCCGTCAACATGAGGAGTGATGTGTTTGATGTTGTATTGATTTAATAAAGTTTCCGCGCCTCTTTGAAATGCAGGAGTCGAAAAGATTTCATTTAATACACCGGACACTAAAACAATAGTCACTTTTGTATCTGGAACTTTCAGCGAAGTTCTGTAATCTTTGACCATGTGTGAGTGAGCAAGCTCATGGTAGATGACGTTGAAGACTTCCTGGTCAGGAGCATCCACTGTGCGTTTGTTGGTTACGCTGGCGATAATGTCCTGGGCCCTTTCGCTATTCAGGTTTAAATTCTCCAGTGAACTGACATCAAAATAAGAAGTTAATACAGTAAAGGCAGAACGGCTCATCCAGATGCTTGATTTGCTGATCGACATGACCGTGTTAATAATGTCTTTTTTGTCTTTTAATTTTACGAGTTTTTGCAGATTGAAGATTATCTCTTCAGCACTAGTATGTTTAGCGTAGTTGTAGGTATCCTTTCTCTTCTGGATGCGAGAGCGGTAGTGAGAAAAAGATTTTGTTAATACGTTAATAGCAGTCATTTATTTAGCATTTCCTAGAGGAAAATATCAGTGTATGATCTTCGCACAATCATTTTTTAAACGTCAATTGTAGAGGTATATTGTGAGCGGTATTAAGATCGGTGTTATTGGTGGAAGCGGTGTATATAAGATTGAAGGTGTTGAAGTTACTCGTGAACATAAGGTAACAACTCCATTTGGAAATCCGAGCGCAGATGTCATCGAAGCGAATTTAAATGGTATATCTTTTTACTTTATACCCCGTCACGGTAAAGGCCACACATTAACTCCTTCAGAGGTAAATTACCGGGCAAACATTTTTGCTCTGAAAGAATTAGGCGTTGAGTATATAATTTCTGTTTCAGCAGTAGGGTCTTTGAAAGAAGAATTCCCTCCTGGAAGTTTCGTAATTCCTGATCAGTTTATCGACTGGACGAAAGGAAAAAGAGAAAGAACATTTTTTGGAAACGGAATCGTAGGTCACACATCAGTTGCTGAACCGGTTGATCTTCAACTTCAAAAAATGCTGGTTGATGTGTGCAAAGAAGTCGGCGTAAAACATGGAGCTGGCGGATCATATATTTGTATCGAGGGGCCGCAATTTTCATCAAAAGCTGAATCACATATCTACAGAAGTTTCGGCGCTAGTGTTATCGGAATGACCAACGTTCCAGAATCATACCTCGCTAAAGAAGCAGGAATTGCTTATGCAACAATCGCAATGGTAACAGATTACGACTGCTGGAAAGAAGAGCACTGTACTCTTGAAGAAATTTTAAAAGTTATGGCCGGAAATAATACTCAGGCCCATGCTGTTCTTAAAAAACTTCTACCTAAGCTTGCTGCAAATCCATTCAAGATTAAAAAAGAAAATACATACTCGGTTATGTCAAAGCCTGAAAAACTTTCAGCTGAGCAGACACGAATTCTTGAAGTGTTGTTACGTTAATGAGTTACACAGGCCACTACTCCGTTTTAAAGAAAGAGTGCATCGATACACTTACTGAAAACGCTTCATCAGAAGTGAAGTCTTATTATGCTGATTTAACTTTCGGTGGCGGCGGACATTCATTCGAATTTCTCTATAGAAATCCCCTTTTTAATGTCAGGTCAACAGACCAGGATCCCGATGCACTTAAAAATGGAAACAACAGAATTCAGACAGAAACTATGGGTGAGAGAATAAAACTCATCAATACGAACTTCGTACACTTTCCTGAAATAATCCGTGAACACTCACCTGAAGTTTTTGCAGCAGGCGGGTTCCAGGGAATTCTTCTGGACCTCGGAGTTTCATCTCATCACTTTGATGAAGCCACTCGTGGGTTTTCGTTTCGATTTGACGGGCCTCTCGACATGAGAATGAATCATGAGTCGGATGAATTCATGACGGCCGCTGAGATTGTAAACACGTATGATGAAAAAGATTTGAAAAGAATTTTTGAAGAATACGGCGAAGAAAAAAACGCGAGAAAAATCGCGATGAAGATTGTCGAAGAAAGAAAAGTAAAACCAATCGAGACGACAAAAGAACTTGAAAATATCGTTTTCCATTGTTACCCGAAAGAACATCGTTACGGAAAAACCAATCCCTCTACTCGGGTATTTCAAGCGCTAAGACTTGAAGTAAATCGTGAACTTGAAGTTTTATCCAACACAATTAATCAACTAATACCTCTACTAAAAATCGGTGGAAGAATCGCGATCATCAGTTTTCACTCTCTAGAAGACCGGATTGTAAAAAATGTTTTCCGTGATGCCTCTGCAATGACCGACTTTCCTGTTCATGTTTTAACAAAAAAACCCATTCTTCCTTCTGACGAAGAAATTTCCAACAATTCCCGCTCAAGAAGTGCTAAACTAAGAATATTAGAAAGAATTGAAGTAAAAAAAGACAAAAATAAATATAAAGTGTGATTTTGGCATTTTAATCAAGGAGTGATTATGGCCTCGAAAGCAAGATCTTCTGAAAAATTTCAGTTGGGCAAAAAAATAAAAGAAATTATTTTTAGCACAAAGGGTTTTCCTATTTTCCTATCGTTCACAACTCTCGCAATCCTTTTCGTTTTATTCAGAATGAAAAACGTAGAAATGGATTACACAATCAATAAAACGAACCGTGAAATTGAAAAAGTTGTTTTAGACAACAAAGAATTAAAGGCAAAAAAAGCAAGAATGCTTTCAGCAGATAAACTTAGAAAACTTGCTATGGCACATCACCTTGATCAGCCTAAGCAGGATCAGATTATTGTTATTCCATAGGATTTGGAAATAGAGTATGAATAGACTAGAAAAAAATAGAATCATTTTCGTCTTCACGTGTTTTTGTCTTTTTTTCCTTTTGGTTTTAGGAAAAGCATTCAAAGTTCAATTGATCGATGCCAGTGATTTAATTGTTCGTGCCAATTCACAATTTTTAAGACAGGCCACTGTTTATCCAAAACGTGGAAATATCTACGACAGAAACGGAAGCCCGTTAGCACTTAATATCCAGACTTATTCAATCTTCACAATCCCAAAGTCTACTGACGGAAAAAATGACGTTTATAAAAAACTAGCGAAACTGGTTCCTGAACTTTCATATAAAGAAATGATCACTTCGATCAAAAAAAGAAAAAGATTCACATGGCTTGGAAGAAAACTTCACTTAAACAAAGATCAGGTTGAAGAAATTAAAGAACTGAAAGGTATTTTCATTGAAGGAGCACCTGAGAGAACATATCCAAACCACGAACTCCTTTCACAGGTTGTAGGATTTGTTGGTCTCGATAATAATGGACTTGCCGGTCTGGAGCATTTATACGACAAAGAATTAAAGGGTGATCCTGTTACGCTTAAATATACGATCGACAACAAAGGTCGCGCGATTAAGTTTGAATCTCACCAGAACGTTACAGCTCAGGCGAAAGATATTTATCTGACAATTGATAAAGACGTTCAGGGAATGGCCGAAAAATATCTGAAAGAAGCAGTCATCCTTCACAACGCAGATAAAGGTGGTGTGGGTGTTATGGATGCGGCGACGGGAGAAATTCTGGCAATGGCCAACTACCCTTCTTTCGATCCGAATAATGTTAAAAATTCAAATCCAGAATCTCGAAAATTAAGTTTTGCGACAGAGCCATTCGAACCAGGTTCAACTTTTAAAATTTTCACTGCAGCTTCTGCGATTGAAAACAAAGTTGCCAAACTTTCTTCAACTTACTATGCAGAACAGGGAAAGATGCTTGTGGGTAACCACTGGGTTAAAGAAGCTGAAAGCCATGAAAAATATGAATGGATTTCCGTAGCTGACATTATTAAATACTCATCGAACGTAGGTACAACTAAACTAGCTTTCGATTTAAAATTTCCAAGACTAAAAAAGACGCTGAAGGAATTTAATATCGGAAATAAAACAGGCGTCGAAGTTCCAGGCGAGTCACGCGGAATTTTTACTGAAGCTGATAACGTTACACCTTTATCTTTAAGTAACATGAGTTTCGGCCAGGGTGTTGCTGTTACAGGTGTTCAAATGCTTGCAGCTTATTCAGCAATCGCTAATGGCGGTGTTTATAATCAGCCGACATTAATTAAAAAAGACGGAACGACTGTTAAGACTGATTTAGAGCCGGAAAATGAAAATCAATTAGCTAAAAAAAGAAGAGTCCTTTCAAAAGCAACTACTGATGACCTGACAAAAGCTTTGATTGGCGTTGTTGATAGCGGAACAGGTACATCAGTAAAGATTCCACATTTCCAGATTGCAGGTAAAACAGCAACAGCTCAAAGAGTTGATAGAAACGGCGGGTACCATGGATATGTTTCAGGATTTATCGGATACCCGGTTAACGTTGATCACCGATTTGTAATTGTTGTATATATTGATAACCCGAGAACTGGTGGTTACTACGGTGCTGCTGTTGCAGGTCCGGTATTTAAAAATCTTGCAGAGTACATGCTTTATAAAAATAAAGACATCAGTACAATCGCAGAACATAAAGATGATGATTACGACTTAAAAAAAGTTAAGACGAATATTGATATGGTCCAGGTTAAGGAAGCATCAACAAGAGCACTTACTCCGGGAATTGTACCTAATATGATGGGGCTTGATAAAATTACGACAACCAACATTGGGACAAAATTAAATCTGCAGATGGTTCACAAGGGAATGGGAGTTGTGTCTGCACAATACCCTGCTGCCGGATCAGCGATCTCAGAGGATACGGTTGTAAAATTAGAATATTCACCTCCAACATACGAATAGGCCATGCTAAAAAAAGAACTAATTGAGCTTGTAAGTGCAGATATCGCTGCAAGAAATTCAGTTACTCACCTTGAACACTTCATTACAAATATTACGACGAATCTTCAGGGTGCTAAACATGAAGACGTAATATTTTATAAAGTTACGAGAGATGAAAAATCTCAGGAAAACTTTCATAAGAGACTGGCCACTGCAACACCAGGACTCTTGATTCTTAATCATGGTGCGGAAGCATTTATAAAAAATGAAAACTGCATTTTTGTTGATGCTTCAAGATTTTTAAACATTCAAAAACAAATTCTTGATATTCTTTTTCCCAACAAAGATAAGATGAAGCTTATTGGAGTAACGGGAACAAATGGAAAAACGACGACAGTAAATCTCGCCATGCAGATCAGTTCAATGATCGGTCATCCTGCTATTGCCGTCGGGACGATTGGTGTTCAGAATGCAAAAGGTTCATTGATTGATGACCTTGAATCAACGACACCGAGTTATCCGGAATTCAGGAAATTAATAAATAAATTTCAGGATGATTACGAAGCCTGTTTTGTAGAAGTGAGCTCACATGCCCTTGAACAGGGAAGACTTTACGATCTGGTTTTAGATGCCGCAGGATGGACAAGTTTTTCTCAGGATCATCTTGATTACCATAAAACGATGGATGAGTATTTCGAGGCCAAACTATTGGTTGAAAAGAAATATTTGAGAGAAGGCAAACGCCTGATTGTTCCCAAATTAGAAAAAGAACTTTATCAGCGAATTCTTACTTCGAACGCCAATGCCAGAGTGCTTGTTGCAAAAACACTTGAAGAAAGAAAAATTTCCGACAAACCTCTTTTTTATCACTCACCATACAATCAAAGTAACGTTGAAGTGGCCCTTCAGTTGAATGCAGATTTGTGGGGGGAAGTTAAAATTCAGAAAATTGATTTGAAAAAAATTGAAACACCGAAAGGGCGTTTTTCTGTAATTGAGCTGGAAAATGAAAGCATGGCCATCGTCGATTATGCTCATACTCCGGACGCATTGGTAAATATCGGTGCTGCTATTAAAAAAGCTTTCCCGAATCATTCCCTGACAGTCGTTTTTGGATGTGGTGGAAATCGTGACAAAACGAAAAGACCTTTGATGGCAAAAGCAGTTAATGGTTTTGCGGATAAAATTATTATCACAAGTGATAATCCCAGAGATGAAGCACCGGAAGATATTGTTATGGATATCATCGGCGGAATCAACTCTGGATATGAAGCTGTCATAGATCGTAAAAAAGCCATTCTTTATGCACTTGAGTCGATGAGAGTAAAAGAAATTGTTCTCATTGCCGGAAAGGGGCACGAAGAATATCAGGAAGTGAAGGGTGTTAAACATCCCTTCAGTGACTTCGACATTGTTCAAAATTTTAAACGCGGATAAATTAATGGTTTCTTCAAAACTACTTTTTAAACTTAAAACAGTTAAGACGATATCAGGTGCATTTGATTATAAATCAAAAGAATTCGAACTTGTTATCAATACCGACTCTCGTTCTTTTAAGGCAGGAGAAACCTTCGTCGCTTTAATCGGAGAAAACTTCGACGCTTTCAATTATGTTGAGGGTGTTCTGGAAAACAACGCGAAAGTTGTCGTTTTTAATTCAAATACAGAGCGTGAGGAAATGCTCCCGATGCTTGCAGCGTTTTATCCTAAAACACTTTTTATTACAGTGAATGATACGCTGGCATTTCTTCAGGAACTTGCCACTCAGCATATGGATGCCTGGAAAAAGGCGGATAAAGAAAGAAAAGTCATCGGGGTAACAGGATCAAACGGAAAAACAACCCATAAAGAAATGATTTATTTTCTATTGAACTCAATTCTTCCCAATAAAGTTCTGGCGACGAAAGGAAATTTAAATAACCACATCGGCGTTCCATTAACGATTTTCAAACTTACAAAAAAACACAAGATCGCCATTATCGAAATGGGAATGAACCACGCCGGTGAAATCCAGGTCCTTTGCGACATCGCAAAACCAGAACACGGAATGATTACAAATATCGGTGCTGCTCACATCGAATTTTTAAAAACGATGGAAAATATTTTCAAGGAAAAAGGAACTCTGTACGACAATGTCGTGAAGAATTCCAAGGGAAAAGGAATTTTTGTTGTTAACGGTGATGACCAGTATCTTTGCAGATTGAAACCTTCAAAGGGTCTGTCACTTTATGGTGAATTAAACGGTGAAATTAAAATCGAAATCAACGGCGAAAAAATACTTATCAACCTGGATAACAAATGCCTGTTGATAAATAATAAAAATATTTCAGAACACCACAACCTGAAAAATCTTGCGGGAACGGCCATCTTCGCTATGAAACTTTTTCCGAAAAAAGCAGCACTGGTGATTGAAGCAGCTTCAAACTATCAGCAGCCCTCAATGAACAGATCTCAATGGGAAGGGCATATTTTCCTGGATGCTTATAATGCCAATCCAAGTTCTATGCGCGTTTCAATTGATTCATTTGTAACGATTATGAAAAATAAAAACATTTCTCTCGATGATTGTTATTTCGTTTTAGGTGACATGAATGAGCTTGGTGATCACACTCCTGAAATGCATAAAGAGATTGCAAAACATGTAAAAGATCTCGGAATCAAGAATGTCTCATTCATTGGAAGATACCGCGAGTTTTATCTGGAAGGACTATCAGAACCGGTGAGCAGCTTTGCAACGAAACAGGAATTTCACGAAGAGTGGAAATCAATTCGCACGAAGTACAAATATGTTTTCGTGAAGGCGAGTCGTTCTTTACAATTAGAAACGCTAATGACTATAGTTTAATATTGATTTTTAAAATTTTATAAAAGGAAAGTACGGATGCTTTACCATTTACTCTACCCTCACCACCACATGTTCAATATCTTTAAGTACATTACTTTCAGAACAGTAATTGCTTTTTTATTGGCCACGATTATTTCTATTGTGTGGGGTAAATACTTCATTGCTTTTATGAAGAGAAAGCAGTTCGGCCAGATCATCCGTGAAGACGGGCCGGAGTCGCATTTTAAGAAAAAAGGGACACCGACTATGGGCGGTGTATTCATGTTGGGAAGTATTTTTCTTACGACACTGATTTGTGGAAACTTTTTTTCGATGCCATTGCAAATTACTTTAGGTGTGACTTTTTCGTATTTCCTATTGGGATTTTATGACGACTATCTGAAAGTTTTAAAGAAAGACAC
>JACMNL010000137.1 GCA_014378525.1 Bacteriovorax sp. | reverse complement strand
TTCCGCCAGTTTATTTATTTTTGATCCGCACATTATACATTTATTCATAAAGTTCCCTATTCCCGTGCATTAGCGGTGAAGGAGATAAAATTCGGGTTGCGGTTAAATACTTCGGTCAAAACCTAGCAAGCTTTCAAGGAGCTAAGACTTGACGTTACATCAATTTTTGAATTTAGGATAGTTGATTTTTCCAATCTGAAAAACTATTGAAAATGGCTGACTAGATGCCTCCCGACTTTAGGAAGAGACACCTTAGCTTCCTTTGGAGCTAAAATCTTTTCAACTTCAACCTCTTTTTCCGTCACTTCAGTTTTACTTACAGCAAAACCATTATTGAAAAAAATAACGAGCCCAATAATGAGCAGGCAGATAGAAGCAGCGATGCCAATCAAAAATGTTGAAAAATGAGTGCGTTTATTTTCACTCACTAAAGGAATCTTATAACTCACATTCTTTGTGGTGTCAGAATCAATCTTGTTACTGGCCTTATTTTGATCTGCCAGAAAATTTGTATAGGTTGCTTCAAAGATACATAGGCTTTTTTCTTTATCAACTTTCAGAGAAAGGGCATTTGTTTAAATATTATTAAAAATATAATTATGAATTTATCCGCCTAAATTACTTCAAGGCAAAATGATTCTACTGGACAACCAGATGAGTTTTAAAATCTGAAACCAATTGCAATGCCACCTTTTCATATTCCGTTTTATCTTCCCACGAATTTAACGGGTCCAGTGTTTTCAGATCCAGTCCTGCAAGGGATTTAGGAATGTTTAGATCAAAGTATTTATCTTTCTGGAAATTGTCATAGTCCACTTCGTTTTTTTGAATGGCCCTGATAATACTTCTGGTCACACTCAAGGGATAACGGCTGCCTTTTCCATAACTGCCAGCGTGCCAGCCGGTATTAATAAGCCAGACTTTTATTTCGTGTTTTTGAATAAAATCTTTTAACAGTTTCGAATAAACAGGAAGGTGTCGAAGCATAAAGGGTGCACCAAAACACGGAGAAAAAGTGGCCTTCGGTGATTTTAATCCCACTTCGGTGCCGGATAATTTTGCTGTATAACCAAGTTTAAAATGCTCTTCTGCCTGCAAGGAAGTGAGCAGGCTTACCGCTGGCAGCACTCCAAAAGCATCTGCTGTAAGATAAAAAACATGTTTAGGTAAGTTCCCTTCACCGGACTCGACTCTATCGGAAATAAAACTTAGAGGGTATGTAGCTCTACCATTTTCAGTCAGACTCTCATCAAAAAAATCTATTGCACTTCTGTCATCGGATAATTTTACATTTTCGAGGTAAGAAGAAAACTGGGTTGAAGCTTTATAAATTGCAGGTTCGGTTTTAAAAGCAAGTTTGGAAGTTTTTGCATAACAGCCGCCTTCAAAATTAAATAATCCCTTATCTGACATTCCATGCTCATCATCTCCAATAAGCTGCAGACCTTCATCAGTTGATAAAGTCGTTTTGCCGGTTCCAGAAAGGCCAAAAAATACAAAACTATCACCGTTCGTATTCTGATTGGCCCCCGAGTGCATTGGCAAAATTCCTTTTAGCGGTAAGAGATAGTTCATAACACAGAACATACTTTTTTTAATTTCACCGGCATACTTTGTACCGGTAATGATGGTTGTTTTTGATTCGAAACAAGTGACAATAATTGTTTCAGATAGGGTCGAATACTTCTTTGGATCTACTTTAAACTCCGGTGCATACAGAATGAGAAAATCATCCTGATGCTGATTTTCCAGATGATCTTTAAAAATATATTCTGTAAAAAGGGCCGCTGCCGGATGTGGAGAAACAAACTCGATCCCTACTGAAAAAAAATCCTTAGATCCGATTGATCTCTCAGTTGTGTAGAGTTCGTCAAAAGTGTTTAAATATTTTACGACATCATTTTTTAAACTGTTGAATTTTTCCGGCGTCATTTGATGAATGTGATTTTCCCACCAGATGTTTTCTTTTGTATCTGAGTTGAGGACTACATATTTATCTTCCGCCGAGCGGCCGGTTTTTTTTCCGGTGTTGACGATCAATTCGCCATCAGGCCCCAGGGCCCCTTCTCTATTTTGTATTGTTTTTTCCATAAGAAATGCTTTGTGGGCATTTTTATAAATTTTTGGAGTGAGAGATAAATTGTGTAGCTGACCCATACATATTCCTTTAAAAAAAGCATGATTAAAAAACCACTTATTATATCTAAAACATGCTTTTTTTTATAAAGATACTTTTTTTTAAAAAAGATTCGTGACTCGTTTTGGGTATAATTGCCTTTTATCAATTCTGCATAACCCAATTTTTTTGTAGAAAGAACTTAAGCGAAGTTCATCTGAAACATGATCTATCTCATAGAATTTTATTACTTCTCTTCCTATATTATTTGTAACTCCATAATAAAATTAAAAATAATTTTATAAAAACATTTTGGTTTGTTAATGAAAAATTACGGCAAAAAAATTGCAATATCTACTAGATGAAGAATCAAGAAGGACGAACATTATGAAAAAAATTGTAATATGCTCTACACTGACAAATGAATGCATACATGTTCTAAAAAAAGTTTCGAAAGAAATTAATTTGAGCAACTCAGAAGTCCATATCATTAACATCATTAAACTTCAGGCCGTTGTTATAGACCTCTCTCCATATATCTATCCGGAAACCATTCATTTTGAAATGTTGAAAAATGGTGCACTTACATTGCTAAAAGAAATTGGAAATTCTCTGAATCTTCAACCAGACCAGATCATTTACAAAAGCGCATTTGAGTACGATGTAAAAGAGTCCATCAAGTTGTATCTGGAAGAAGTGAAAGCATCATTGGTGGTTGTAGCGACCAGAGAAAAACACGGGATTAAAGGCCTTTTCACCAGTTCAACAGCGGAGTTTTTAATCCGCCACTCTCCCTGCGATGTTTTGGTTATGAAAGATACAACTCAATATAAAAAACCAAATGAACAATGAAGAGAATCCTTTCATTTCATCCGGAGGACTTTCAACTGCAACCGTTCTGCAAAGACAAACCGATGAAGGCCCCAACCAACTCCCCTCCAGCAAACCTAAAATAATTTACAGCTTTTTTTTCGATGTATTAAAAGAGCCCATGGTCTATCTGCTGCTAGGATGCGGGTTCATTTATTTTTTATTAGGTGATAAGCAAGAGGCCTTCATGCTTACCGGCTTTTTAGTTCTTATCATTGCCATCACCATTACCCAGGAAACAAAGGCCGGCAGAGCACTTGAGGCCTTAAAGGAATTATCAAGTCCCAGAGCACTGGTATTAAGAAATGGTACCAAAACAAGAATAGCTGGCAGTGAAGTCGTAAGAGAAGATATTCTGGCCATTGGCGAAGGCGACAGAGTGCCTGCCGATTCTATTGTTCTGTCTGCTTCAAGTTTAGAAATTAATGAATCGATCTTAACTGGTGAATCCGCATCGGTTAAAAAACTTAGTAATGATAAAATATTCGCAGGAACTACGATTGTACGTGGATATGGTTATGCTCGTGTTGAGGCCATAGGAATAAACACTCAAATCGGAAAAATCGGAAGTTCCATTCATGAATCAGAAATACTTTCCACCAGACTGGAAGATCAGACAAACCTGCTGGTAAAACGCCTGGCATGGATCGCACTTTTTTTATGTGTTCTTGTTATTGTCGTCTTCTCAATGACAAGACATAGCTGGGTCGAAGGATTTCTTACCGGGATCTCACTGGCCATGGCCATCTTACCTAATGAGCTACCGGCGGTATTGACTATATTTTTTGCGATGGGGGCCTGGCGACTTTCTAAAAGAAAAGTTTTAACCAGAAAAGTTTCTGCCATTGAAAACCTTGGTTCTGTGACGGTTTTATGTGTTGATAAAACCGGAACTTTGACTCTCAACCAGATGAGCATTCAAAATATATTTTCAAATGGCATGAGCATTGATTTATCCAGCAGCAAGAATGAAGCATTACCTGAAAACTATCATGAAGTATTGGAGTTCGGAATTCTTGCCAGCAATAAGGAAACATATGATCCCATGGAAATTGCTTTCAATAATGCAGGGACAACTTATTTAACTGGAACTGAACATCTCCATCAGGATTGGAATTTAAGTAAAGAGTACCCTCTCTCACCTGCAATGCTCTCAATTACACATGCATGGAAATCAAACCCTAAAGGTGGATTTGTCATTGGTGCTAAAGGAGCCCCCGAAGCGATCATCGATCTTTGTCATATGAGCAATGACTCGGCCGCTGAAATAAAAATTAAAATCGATGAAATGGCCAGTCAGGGATTGAGAGTCATCGGAGTAGCAAAAGCATTTCAAACGTCAGATCACCTTCCACCAAATCAACATGATTTTGAATTTTCTTTTTTAGGTCTCATTGGTATAACAGACCCCATTCGCACAGGCATCGGTGAATCCATCTCAGAATGTCATACGGCCGGCATCAGAGTCATTATGCTTACCGGAGACTATCCGCTCACGGCGAGCAGTATCGCCAAAAAAATTGGCCTGCATAATCCTGAACAAGTCACGACTGGAGAGCAACTCGACAAGCTCTCAGATCAAGAGCTCGTCAAGATGACAAAAAAGATGTCTGTCTTTTCCAGAGTCATGCCGGCACAAAAACTTAGGTTGGTGGAAGTTTTAAAAAAATCCGGTGAAATCGTTGCAATGACCGGTGATGGAGTCAACGATGCTCCTGCCTTAAAAAGTGCAAACATTGGAATCGCCATGGGAGGAAGAGGAACAGATGTGGCCCGGGAATCGGCAGACATCGTTCTCATTGATGATGATTTTTCTTCCATCACAGAATCCATTCGCATGGGAAGACGGGTTTACTCGAATATAAAAAGTGCGCTGATATATTTATTCGCTATTCACATTCCGATTGCAGGAATTTCAATTCTTCCGGTTTTAACCGGCCAGCCACTGGTCCTACTACCGGCCCACATTGCTTTATTACATTTAATCATTGAACCAGCATCTTCAATTGCATTTGAAGTAGAACCTGCTGGTAACCAATCGATGAAAGTCGCTCCACGCTCTTCGACAGATCCACTGTTTGGAAGTGGTATCTGGTATTCCAGTATCATCAAAGGCACAATTCTTTTTTTAGCACTGGCAGCTGTGTATCTGGTGGCCATCTGGCGCAAGCAGGGAGAAAACGATGCCCGCACACTTGTATTTTGCACACTGATCATTGCAAATACATTACTGATTTATCTCAGCCGCGCAGACAATATTTCACTTATCAATAAATTAAAAAATAAACCTAATCAAATCGTAACATGGATAACCATACTTTCATTACTCATGTTAGCGCTCGCACTTTACGTGCCTTCTCTCCAGCGATTATTTCGCTTTTCCTTTCTTCATCCCATCGACATATTTCTCTGTGTGATGATTTCATTCATGAGCTTGATTTTAAGTGAAGTCGTTCTGAAATTATTGACCAAAAAAGTGTAAGTAGATCATAAAAAGTCTAGTGGAACCTTTTTAAAAAACCTAGTGAATATATGCGTGGTTTGTATTGGGTTCGGAACGATTTAAGGCTGCATGATAATAAAGCTCTCAATTCTTTTTTAAGAGATTGCAGTGCCGGGGTGTTTTTATGGTGCCCGACCCAAAGTTATTTGAGAGCAGGTGAAATTAGAAAGCAATTTATCGATGACTCCCTCAGGCACTATTCGGATTCACTATCTATTTTTGGGTCATCAGAACATTTCTAAGCTTCTCGCTAGAGGTTGAAATCGACGGGAGATGGCCCTGGCAGCCTGAGAACAGAAGACCTTAGTTTAAACTCAAATTATTTTCTTTGCTCTTTTCCTGAGTCTTCACAAATAACGGGTCTGCTTTTTCCTCACGTAACGTCTCCGGGAAAACCAGATTTAGAGTGTGATCCAAGTTTACATTTTCAACTACAAATAATTTGTTATTCTTCTTGATCTCCAGTGAGTGGTAATTTCCAATTAATATTTTAATTGTTTTCCCTCTGAAGCTTATGCTCTTTCCCTGCATCAGAGTAAACTGAACGATTGGTTTTTGATCAACCTTGTAGGCCATCCATGACTTGCCGGTTTTTGCGAGGATAGATAATTCAATTATTTTTTCAACTGAATTATGAACGGAGCGTTTTTCTACTTTCGGTTTTTTTTCAACTTCTACCTGTTTTTCCGTTACTTCGGTTTTATTAACAACAACTTCATTTTTTAAAAAAAATGCCAGGCCTATAATCAACAGGCAAATTGAAGCAGCAATTCCCAGCAAAAAAGTTGAAAGATGAGTGCGTTTGTTTTCGCTTGTATTAGGAATTTTACAACTCACAGTCTTTGCAACATCAGATTCACATTTGTCACTTCCCTGTTTTTGATCTTCCAGGAATTTTGCATAAGTTTCTTCAAAGATGGAAAGGGCCTTTTCTCTTTCAATGTTCAGACAAAGTGCAATGGATTTGATAAATCCCAGAAGATAAATTCGTCCAGGAAGTCTGGAGAAATTATTATTTTCCAGATTTATAATCTGATCCACGCGGATTTTTGTTCTGGCAGAAAGATCCTGAACAGAAATTCTTTTTTCAATGCGTGAGTTTTTTATGAGCTCACCAATAGTAATCGCGTCAGTGAAAGAATTATGCATATATATTCTCTTAGGTTTTAATGTAATGAAGTAAAATTCACTCAGGTGTTCACCTGAATTTTAGAAAATGGTCTTATTACACTCTAACAGCATCCACCAAAAGTACTAATAGATAAAATATGCACTTATATAAATCTTGTAGAGGTCAAATTCAATTCGCAATATTTTCGAGATCATGCACCGAATTTTGAATTTCCGCCTAAAATACTTCACTGGCAAAAAGATTCTACTGGACTATTATTGCTTACAGCGCGCTTCGAGCGGGCGATAATTAGAAGCAGAAATATACTAAGGAGCGCAAATGAAAATGGACTGGATTCTGGCACTAGCTGGAGGAATGATTATCGGACTCTCAGTCTCGATTATGCTCCTTTTTAACGGACGTGTGACTGGTATAAGCGGAATAGTCAACGGACTGCTCTCGCCTAAAAAAGATGATTCCACATGGAGAATCACTTTTGTGCTCGGACTTTTTTCCGGTGGACTTTTACTGCGAATTATTCGACCGCAAGCCTTTAACTTTGCCCTCACAACTCCGCTATGGACAACAGTTGCAGCAGGCCTTCTGGTAGGTGTGGGAACCATCATGGGAAGTGGTTGTACGAGCGGTCACGGTGTTTGCGGGATAAGCAGACTGTCTCCCAGATCAATAATAGCAACCATCACATTTATATTCGCAGGAATAATTTCTGTTTATTTATTTCGCAAATTCGGAGTCATCTGATGAAAAAAAATATCACTTCATTTATTGTCGGGTTAATTTTTGCCTTAGGACTTGGTATCTCGGGAATGACTCAGCCTTTGAAGGTTATGGGGTTTCTGGACATCACCGGCGCTTTTGATCCGTCCCTCTTATTTGTAATGATTGGTGCGATAGCATTTCATTTTGTTTCTTACAGGTTGATCCGGAAAAAAAATAAATCTCCTCTTTTACAAAAGGAATGGATGGTCCCGACAAATAAAAAAATAACGCCTGCCCTGATCATTGGCTCATTTATTTTTGGCATCGGCTGGGCACTGGGTGGTTTTTGTCCGGGTCCGGCATTAACAGGTCTTGCTAGTTTTGAAATACGCCCGGCCGTTTTTGTCTTGAGCATGATCGGTGGAATGCTGCTATTTAATTCTACTAAAAGGTTCCACTAGAATTTTGGTGTACATGGCGCGCATTCGCGCTGTAGCTACCAAAAGTCTAGTGGCACCTTAGTGGCGTGTGATTTGCAATTACCTTGGTAATTCATCAAGGAGATCAAATGAATAATCTAAACCCTATACAAAAAGAAATAAAACCCCACATCAGAACTAAATTTTCCCCAAAATCTTATGAGGGAATTTACCACAGCAGATCAATCAACAAAGCGCCAGCTGATGTTTATGCCTTCTGCCAAAACGAAGTGATTATGAAAAGAGTTCTGCAGGATCTTCCGGAGAAAACGGAAAACTTTATGAACCTGGAATTTATCAGCGCAGATAAAATCGGTACAGATATGTATCAGATTGAATGGAAAAATAAAAAAGATTCTAAAATTCAGGGAAGTTTATTTTTAGATATTTCTCCCGATGCCCATAAAGGATCTGTCGTCATCGCCAATGGAATTTTTGGTGATTACAAAATGAGTAACGAAGAACCTTCCGATCTCATCAATCTTTTTCTGAAGAGAGTAAAAGCACTTTGTGAAACAGGGCAAATTGCAACGACTACCGGACAACCGAACGGGAAAGATGAAAAGGAAATGCAACAACAACTAAAACACTAATTTAATTCACGAGGTAAATAATGAAAGCTTTATGTTATGAAGGAAAACACGACATCGCGGTTCGCAATGTTCACGAGCCAAAAATTTTAAATCCAGGGGACGCGATTGTCAGAGTTACAATGGCCGCGATCTGCGGATCTGATCTCCATCTTTATAATGGTGTAATACCAAGTATGATGAAAGGCGATATTATGGGTCACGAAACTATGGGTGAAGTTGTTGAAATCGGGCCGATGGTAAAGAATGTAAAAGTCGGAGATAAAATTGTTATCTCTTTTGATATCGGATGCGGACACTGCAGTCACTGCGAAGACCAGGAATACTCTGCCTGCGATAACTCAAATCCAAATGCGATGATGCCTGAAAAACTTTACGGATATAGTGGCGCCGGTTTATTCGGTTTCTCGCATATGTACGGCGGATACGCCGGCGGGCAAGCGGAATTTATCCGCGTTCCTTATGTTGATACAAACGCACTTGTCGTTCCTCAGGGAATCGATGATGAAAAAGTTTTATTTTTAAGTGACATTTTTCCTACGGGATATATGGCCGCTGAAAATTGCAATATCAAACGCGGCGATGTGGTAGCGGTATGGGGTGCCGGTCCCGTCGGGCAGATGGCGATTAAAAGTGCATTTTTATTAGGAGCAGAACGAGTGATCGTGATCGATCATATCGAATCACGTTTAGAGATGGCGCGCTTAAGTGGTGCTGAAACAATTAACTACACTGAAACTGATGCAATCACAGATGAACTTCGTTTCATGACTGGCGGACGCGGGCCAGATGCCTGTATCGATGCTGTCGGATTAGAAGCGCATGGTGCGACTGTTTTAAACACAATCGATAAAGCAAAGATGGCCGTAAGAGTTGGGACAGACAGACCGGATGCTTTAAGACATGCGATCCAGGCCTGTAAAAAAGGCGGAACAGTTTCCATCCCTGGTGTGTACGGTGGATTACTTGATAACGTTCCTTTCGGAGCTGCATTTGGAAAAGGCCTCACAATGAAGATGGGACAAACTCATACTCAAAAATATATGAAGCCACTTCTTGATAGAATTCTAAAAGGTGAAATCGATCCATCATTCGTGATCACTCACAGAATCTCAATCAACGAAGGCCCAGCTGCCTACAAAAACTTTAATGACAATAAAGACGAGTTCATCAAAATCGTTTTAAAACTTCACTAAATGGTGCCACTAGACTTTATGTAACCCTATTGCATTAAACGCGTTGTGGTTACAAAAAGTCTAGTGGCACCTTTTAACAAAAAGTCTAGTGGCACCTTTTAAAACTGGTTGCTCCACTCTTTCATATATTTCAAAGCTTCGTCAGCAGTAAGACCAAATTTTTCGGGATGAGCGTTTTGAATAAATTCAATCGGCCCTTCTTTGAAGAGCAAATAACTTCTTTGATTAAAAAATTGAAAGGCCTTTTCTTTTTGACTTAATCCTTTCAAATCTTTCGAGGACATTTTTTCAACGACAGCAAGCTCACTTTTTTCCGGTGTCTTGAATTTTTGAATGAATTTTCTGGCCAGCTGTTGATAAGCATCCATTTGATTCGAACAATTTTTATTTTTACTGCAGTTGATTTCTGCAATGGCCGCATCACGTCCTTCGAGGTGAGCATCTCCTCCGACATCGCGGACAAATTTTGTTTCTCCGTCTTTCGGAACAAGACCTCGAGACTCCAGTCCTTCTCTGGCCGTAGCAAGTCGCTTGTCAGCTAATTCTGCAAGCTGCTTCTGCATTTTTTCATAGACAGCTTTTGCACCGGGAGTTGCATCCAGAAAATCTTCTATATGCATTTCTACCATCATTGAGTTCTTTCTGTCTTCAGGAGAAATTTTACGATACTCTTCCAGTATTTTATCAATCATACTTTTTTCTTCTACAGTAGAAAATTGTTTCATATTGGCCAGCACTTCTTCCGGTGTATTATGAAAGCTTCCAGCTCGTGGCGAAACTCTGACAGGCACTCCACCTACAACACGAATTTCACCTGCAGCTACAACAACAGCATCACCAGTTTCACTTAATTTATTAAACAATCCTCGGTGTGTTCCAAGAAACTGATCACCTTCTTTTACACCGGCACTCAAGTCCGGCGTGCGGTGAGAGAGAACCATATTTCCTTTGCTGTCTATGATGTAGACATAAACTCCGTCGCGCTTAAAGACGGCCGAGGCCTCCTGCATTTTCCCCGGAGGAAAAATTGTCCCGACAGATTTTAAATCATGCGGATCAAATGCTTTTTTAGGGGCCTTGAATTTTAAAAGTGCACTTAACTCTGAAGCAGCTTCACCGCTTGCTTTTGGAGTTTTGACTCGTGCTAAATATTTTGAAACGGCAGCAGGTACAAAGGGAAGAGCATTTAACGAGGCCAACATCGCACCAGTGATACAGCCCTGATAATTTGCCATCACAACATTTTCCGGAGCAGCAAGTGAAACAGGACACGAATTTGTAGTTGTTGCCGTTGCACCAGAAGAAATTTTTTCCAGTTTATTTAATTCTGTTGAACAGGTTTTCACGGCCTCTTCAATTCCAACTCCCAAAAAAGCAGCATCAGCAAGCATCATCGCTTTTTGTCCGGCCATCGCAAGTTTTACCCCCGTGCCACCGGCGCGAATCAGAAGTCCGGTTCCACCAGTGAGAATCGTAAGCCCCACATTGATGGAAAAATCTGCAGCAAAAGAATTGTATTCGCTTTTTAATTCCCTGAAATTATCCAGGCACTGATTGGTGCCGTAGAGTTCAGAGGCCGCACGGTTTTTTAAATTTTCAGCTGGAGTTGATCCTTTTGTAAAAAAGTTCACATCCTCTCGGGGCGGCATTCGTGCAAAATTTTCTTTAAAATTTTTGCAGTAACTATCGTCTCCATAGACGATACAATTATTCATATCAATATTTTCATTTAATTTTTTTGAAAGATTTTCACGGTTCTGTAACAGCTGCGCTTTTACTGCGGCCATAAGCTTTGAGCGCTCAGGAGTTTTTCCTCCATATGTTTCAGAGGCTAAAAATGGCCCGAGCGATTTACCTTTTAAAATGGGGAATTGATTTTCAAGAGATTTAATTTTGTTATCCAGATCTTTTAATATCTCACGATTCTCGGGCCTGTAGAGAGTTCTGGTCTTGATGAATTTTTCAATTAGTGATTTTTGAGCGGCCTTCAATGCAATCATCGGTTCAATCGCATTTTCAAACAATGAATCAGTATACTTCCCTAATTCGTTCAGCGGTTTACACCTGTCATTTTTAATATCCTGACAAATTTTAGCATCATGAGGCATTGAAAATTCACCACACGGCAGAGCTGAATCGATGGGATCCCCAACAATGGAATTTAATTTTTTTATTTCATCGGCCATTTGTCCGGTACTTTTTTTCAGACGGTTCAAATAATCATAACCCATGGTCACAATGATTTTACTTTGAGTAACAGTGTTACTATTTTTCTTTTGTGGAAGACATTCTGCCATCTTTGAAGAGAAATAATCATTTCTCAGACCTAAAGCTGTACGGCCACCTGCAGATAATTTTTTCTCAAGTTCGTTTGTTGAAATTTCACCGCCCGATGAAATATATTTTTTACAGGTATCCCAAGGTGAATCACTGATCATTCCAAAAAATAATCCCGTACTTTGATCTCGCTCAAAAATATTAAATAAGTTTGAACAATTTTTCTGTTCATGAACAAGAGCATTACAGACATAAGTTTTTTTAGGACTGTTGATGCCACCTAAAACAGAACTATAAAAATTAACATCGTCACGAAGTTCGGCCCTTCCGGTTAACGGAAGAATTAGTAGAGTTAATATGATTAGTTTTAATAAGGTATTCATCCTTAGACTCATCGGTAATTTCCCTAAATTGTTTAGAGGGGCGGTAACGAAAAAACAAATACTTAAACGCTATTTAAAGTTATTTTATCAATGAGGCCGTCTAACAAGAATTTATGCGCCTCGATTTGTCGTAATCCAGACCTGGCAGTATAAATTGTTATGGAAAAAATAGAGCGCAAACCTGACTGGTTAAAAGTCAAACTTCCCGGCGGCGATAACTTCAAAGAAGTCAGGGAAAACCTTCGAGCGAAAGGACTCTACACTGTTTGTGAAGAGGCCGGTTGTCCCAACATCGGTGAATGTTGGTCACAAAAAACTGCAACCGTTATGATTTTGGGAGATACCTGCACAAGAGCATGCAAGTTCTGTGATGTGAAAACCGGTAACCCCAAAAAATTTATCAACCATAATGAAGTTGAAGAAACTGCCAATATGGTAAGCATCATGGGTTTAAAATATATTGTCATCACCAGTGTAGACCGCGATGATCTGCCGGATTTCGGGGCCGCACATTTTTCAAATGTTGTGACTAAAATTCATGAAGTGCACCCCGAAGTCATTGTCGAAGTTTTGATTCCGGATTTTAATGGCGAAGATGTTCACATGCACACTCTTGCGAAGAGCAATCCCTTTGTCATCGCTCAAAATTTAGAAACTGTGAAGAGACTTACCCATCCGGTGAGAGATCGCAGGGCAAGTTATGAGACAACATTAAAGTGCCTGGACTTTTATAAAAAAAATTACCCGCACATCACGACAAAAACTTCGTTAATGATAGGCCTTGGTGAAACAATGGACGAGATTAAAGAAGCTCTTCTTGATCTGCGTGCGGTTGACTGCGATATCATCACTTTTGGACAGTATCTCCGGCCTACAATGAGGCATTTAAAAATTGAACGTTATTATAGTCCGGAAGAGTTTAATGAATTAAAAAGCATTGCTTATGCCATGGGCTTTAAATTTGTTGCTTCCGGTCCGCTTGTGCGTTCAAGTTACAAGGCCTATGACTACTTAACTCACTTGCGTTCACAAGGGATAAAAATCTAGTGATCGATTTAAACCAGTTTGAAAATCCAGAAGAAAATATCTACATTTTAAAAAAATGGAACTGGGATTATCTTGAAGCTGAAAAATTCCAGCTTGCCTGTCTCGATTTCGTAAACGCGAATCCTCATATTTCTCTCTTTATAATTTGCAGTCACCCGAGATGTTTTACGCTCGGGCGGGGATTGCAAAAATTAAAAGAAGATATCGGAGTCCATCTTATTGATCACGATACCGAAATGAATCTGGAGTATCCGCTTTATCAAATCAAGCGCGGTGGAGGTTTAACTTTTCACTACCCGGGTCAGGTTATTTTTTATCCCATCGTCAACCTGACTTATCATAAACTCGCTGTTCATGATTTTATGGTATCGATTCTGGAAGCTGCCAGGTTAACACTGATGGAGAAGTTTAATTTATCCGATTTAAAAATCAGAACCGATCTGCTTGGGCTTTGGTTTGAAGAAAATAAAAAAGTGGCCTCTATCGGTCTCGCCAATTCCCGTTTTACAACTTACCACGGGATGGCGCTGAATTTTTTAAAAGATGAAAGTATGTTTGATGCTCTATTAAGCGTTTTTCCGTGCGGACTTCCGGGAAAAACTTATTACAATATTGAAGATCTTACTTTTTCCAATCTTCTCCCGGAAGACAGAGAGTCTTTTTCGCAGTCATTTATTTCTACACTAACGAGAAACTTTTCCCGTCGAAGTCATTTTGTAGAATGGTCTGAAACGAACCTTTAATTTACGACAATAGGCAGGCCGCAAAAAGCTACGGGCCGCCAGGTGCTGTCCGAGTTGTGTTGAGAAATTATCCTCAATAGATTCAAGCGACACATCCTGCAAAGGCCAGGAGTCATGCTGAACAATTCCGTGAAGTGTGCTGTTCAATTTTTTAGTGAATAATCCGTATCGTTCTGTCGACCACAAATCAAATTTATCACTATCTCTGACTGATCCAACGACAGCTGAAAATTTTAATGAGCGTGTAGAATTAAAACTTTCATAAAAATACTCATCATTATCTTTTTTGATTTTTATTCTGGCCATTCGATAGGGCAAAGAAAAAAAGATCCGGCCGATTCCCACTGCTGGAAGTAAATCAGCATCCAGTGTAAAAAAATATACCCCTTTGATGCCATTGACCTCAACATATGTTCTTAGATTGAGCTCATTTAATTTAGACAGACCGGGAACTGTTGGTAAAAAAGGAAATCTGATTCCTCCCATGGTGAATGAGACAATGGAAATGATAGCTTTCCCTTCGTATAAATCCAGAGGAAAAGGAAGTTGTTCCTGCAAAATTTCCGGATCCACTTCGTAGTGTAAAAAAAGTACATCTCTCCATTCCTGCGCCATGATCCAGCCTTTGGTTTGCAGAGAAAGTGCCCAGAAATAAAAAACAGGTTGAAAAAAAGTTCTTCCCCATAATAAAAATGAGTTGCTGACACCAAAAATAGCAATGTGATTCCAGGCCACGAATATGTGAATGGGGATCAGGCATAAAAACCACAGTGCCGAAAGCCTTGCAGACAGATCCTGGATTTTTTTTGAATGTAACCCCAGGGCAAGAAAAATTTCGAATACTCCCGCAAGCAGATTAATCATCCACTTCTGCTCAAAAGGAATGGCCGGGTCAAATACACCCGGTTTTAAGATATGCAGAACACCTGCACTGAACAAAATAAGACTTAGTAATAATCTGGACATTCAACCTGCTATTTTTTCTTATTAAATCATTTATTATCTGCGCTGAAAGCAGACACTACTTATACAAGAATTTTTTATTGAGCTTTTTTGCCAAACTCTGGCTAAAATTAATCCTATGAAAAAAAATTCTTTTCACTTTTTAACATTAATTGTTTTTTTAATCTCTTTTAACCTGAAGGCCGAAAGTTTTTACAATAATAAATACATCGACACGACTAAAAAAGAGGTCGACTTCTCCTCACTCAAAGGTCGTGTCGTTATGGTCGTCAACATTGCAACCCGATGCGGATACACCGGCCAGCTTGATGATATCGAAAAACTTTATAAAAAATATGAAGTTAAAAACTTCGTTGTCATTGGATTTCCCAGCAGCGATTTTGGCCAGCAAACACCTGAAGACAACAAAGAGGTCGGAAATATTTGTCGTTTAAAATACGGGGCCACTTTTCCAATCATTGAGAAACAAAATATCATTGGTAATAAAAAAACTGCTGTCTATAAATGGCTTAACTCGCAAAAAGGTTATGAACATGAGGTGCAGTGGAATTTTGAGAAATTTATCATTGGAAAAGACGGCAAAATTGCCGGGCGTTTCCTTTCACAGGTTGAACCGCTTGATAAAGGCATCACTGATCTGATTGAAAAAAATCTAAACTAACCAGGAATGACTAAAAAGTAATTCCAAACGTTCCCCAGAAAAATTTGAGAGCTGCTTGCCAGATAAATTTAAAGTTTGGTTTTACATAAGAAGTCAGTCGAACTTTAATAGTATTGTTTGTTCTAAAAAATTCCAGTCTGGTTGGTCTCACCAGGCGAAAACTTAAAACATAAGATCCATAAAAATATTGTAGATCACGATAATTTGAATTTATGACTCCAACTGCACCGTGAACACTTAATAATGGTCCATGGTGGATATTGAGCTCACATTCTGCAAAAGGTCCAAACTGATCTGGTGCTACGAACTCAACCTTAAATGGAGGTATTTGTCCCTTCACGAAAGTTTCACGCAATTGAAGTTTGTCCCAGGCCTTTTGACATTTATCCTGCGGAAAATCCCATGACATTTCAAAAATATGCTGTTCAAAATTTTCAGGTTTTTGTGATTGATTATTCATTTTATTTTACAAATTTTAATTTAAAAAAAGTTTTAATTTCGCCTGCAGAATTTTTTAAAATCAAATAAAACGGAATCCACCAGATAATATCATTTGAAATAATAGTAAGCCCAAATTTTAAGTTAAAAACTCCAAGATAAAGTGCTTGAAGAAAACCTATTGGCCCAAAAATTTTCCCTAATAAACCGACCAGAACAATTGGCCAGTGCCTGTCAGGATCACTCGCGGCCACCCAGTACCCGATACCATAAACTCCAACGATCATTCCTACACATTGCCACACACCCGGATAATTCATTCTCGGCAGGCCGGCAAAATCAAAAAGAGCGTGAGGGAATAAAATTATTAAGCCACCCCAAACAACATTGTAGACGGCAGCGATTGTAAGTACTTTTGAAGCTAATTGTTTATCCATTCCCCATTATCACTGAGGTCCTGTTCCTTTACAATGAGACAAGGCCTGTATGGCACAAGAGTTCTGGAGAAAGATACTGACCTCGCAGATGGAAACTGGGGTGAGTTGAGCATAATCAAAGACTGTCGGCCCTGGTTGATTTATCCTGCGAAAAACGTCAGGAAATCAAAGGTCATTACAATGTCAGTTCCCGCAAAGTTGAATATGATGGCCCGGATAAACTGATGGCACAGCTGGATGAAATTTTATCAAAAGATGAGCCGGTCTCAATCGGGTATGATATCGACCAGATTTTAAAATTGCCGGAAGATGAAAGCTCACCTTACCCTCATGCTTCAACTGTTATTGGAAGAAGACAAAATCCCAATACCAATCAGTGTGAGTATCTGATTAAAAACAGCTGGGGAAATGAGTGTCCGAAAAAATCTAAAATTGAATGTATCAATGGAAATTTGTGGGTACCGGAAGGATTATTGAAAAAAAGTCTTTCTGAAGTAAGCTTCATGATCAAAAAATAAAAAGTTGCCAAAAATTTTAACTGAAGTCATTCAACTCTTCTCTCGTAAATAATATGGGAACAACAGGCGACTCGGAAGCATCCATTAAAGGCAAAGGATAGGCACTCATAAAATAAATTCCTTCCGGAACTCCATCGAGTTTTAAATTTTCGAGGATTATGCCTTTCGAAAATAATGTATTGTGAATAGGTCTCTCGGATGAACCTGGTTTATAGTCAGAGGATTTCCACGAAGTACCATAAAGATGAAAATGATGGTGTGAGATAAGAAAGTCTGCAGCTTCCTGACTTAATGTGAGAACGAAATTGGGATCATGATAGCCATGTGAATTACTTGGTGAACTTTCTGCAGTGATGAGAACTTTAGAAGGAATCTCGCTCATTTTTAATTCTTTCAGGCGTGATTGAATTTGATCAACAGTAATGACCCAATGAAAAATACCATTACCCACTTCTTGATAATGATTTCCTGTTAATCTAATCACAAGTGTTTTTCCCCAAAAATATTCCGGACGATTCTTAAAATAAAAATCAATCCTCTTTCCTTCAGCCTGAGTGTGCGCAGGAGTTTCAATATGAGTCAGACTATGCGGCTTGATTGTATGAGCATCATAATTAACCGGCGGAAGTTTTCCTGGAGTTATACTATAAATACTTTTTTTCTCGTATGAAGTTCCTTCCCCCCACATGCCGGAAGAATCTGAAGTAATAATCGGTGAAAGAATGTATGGCATACTCAGTTCCTTAAATTTTTATCTGGATTTAAATTCCATCCAATTCTTTTTTGTCAGCTCCCAAAGCTCATGCTCTGTATAATCAGGATTTACAAAACGAGCGGGCTGAGTTTCTAAAAAAGTAGCACCAGTCTTTTCTTTTATTCTTCTCGATCGCGCGTTTCCAAGAGCATTGGCAAAAACAAGTTTTTCAAATCCTAAATCATTAAATGCATATTCCAAAACCGGATTCACTGCTTCAGTCATGTAGCCTTTTCCCCAATGATCTTGGGCCAGCCAGAAGCCACGATTCTCTGGAACGCCTTTTCTCCAGAGATCCACACACCCAATAACTTCATTTCTATTTTCTTTTAGAAAAATAACCCAAAGCCATCTTTCAGTTCCAAGCTCTGGTAAAACCATCGTCTCTAAAAAACTTTTCACAGCTCCTTGCGGGTAGGGCCATGGAACATGATGAGACAAATGCTGAATCACTTCATAATGAGCGAAGTTTTTTTCATAACTTTCAGCATCGCTCAACTTCACACCACGAAGAAATAGTCTTTCTGTTTCAAATTCCGGTAACTGACTCATGTTATCTTCCCTTACTAAAAAATCTTAACAACGTTGTTCTATCCCAGATAATTTGCTGAAGTTCTTTTTCTTTTTCAACTTCATTTTCAATCTTAGAAAGCTCATTTTTAATATTGTATTCCTGCATGGTCGGCTTGCGTGAATAAATCATTTTATAAATGGTCGACAGCGGCCCGTGCTTTTTTAATGTTGCCTCATAGAACTTGAGTTCTTTAAGACGGTCATTGATATGTTTAATATACAGCTCGATTTTATCTTCCGAAAATTCTCTCGGCGCCAGATGCTCTTTTTCTAGCTTCAACAATCCATACAGATCCTGATTTTCATAGGCGGCAGTAATTTTTTTCATCAAAGCAGTCTTCTCTTCCTTGAGATGTTCTTCCTGCTCTCTGTCCGGATGAAAAGCTTTGGCCAGTTGCCTGAAGAGCGTTTTGATTTCAATTGTTCCTTCGCTTTGTTTTTCAACCGGAGGAGTATATCTGAATTGCTGGCCCTCCTCGCTTTCACTCTCCCGATCGCCATTAGCTGTCGCAAAATCTTCAGGCATCAGTTCATCCAGAAATGCTTCTGCACGCGCGTCTCCCATGCTTTGCAATCCGAAAGCAAGTTCAATCATCAGATTTGTAATCAGGCGTTTTTCTTTTTTCTTAAATTCGGAATCAGTTAAATGAAGTTTTAATTTATAAAGATTTTCTACTCTGGTCTCGCAGAACTCTTTAACAATTGGTGAAGCTTCAGAGGCCACTCTCATCTGCAATTCGACAAGCTCCTGCTCCAGCGATTTCAAGCGCAGCTCATCACCTTCGATCTGCTTTAGCTTTTTATCGAGTTCTAATTTTCTTTTAATCGCATTTGTTTTTACAGGTACATTCATTTAATTTTACGGGGAAGTTTTACGATAAACTTTTTTCACTCTCCACAACGGCTAGAACTCAACTCTCAAAAGTAAACTTTTATACTCATCGCCATACTTAGCTTCAAGACCGAAGCTGTCTGTGAATCTTAAAAAGGCCACACCGTAGGCAAGAGTTCTATCTGCCACTCTTGCACCAGCACCGATATCCAGTTTATTTAAAACCTGAAATTTTAAAGAAGACTCAAATGCATATTTAAAATTTACGCCACAATGTTTTTTGTCAACGAAATCACCGGTTGTTTTATCACGACAACCAAACTGCTTATCATTATCATTTTTTTCTCTGGAGTAACGGGGGTCATCTTTATGTCTAAAAATTCCCGTCATCGGAGCAATGTCCAGTTTAACAAATTCGAATGGTCTGAGCTGTACCCCCAGACTGATTTCAGCACCTGCTTTTTTATCATATGAGCCGTAGCCGATCATCATAAATGCAGAAGCATCAAACCCAAATGCGTTTGGAATTAAAAATGCAGAAAGAATGATAGATAAAAAATATTTCATAAAATTACGAATAGTTTCTCTGTTTAAACAGCTTAACCTTTGAAACTATCCACGTCGAGCAGCATCTATTGACGCTACATCGATTTTTTTCATTTGCATCATTGCTGTGAAGGCGCGCTTCGCTTCTTCACCACCTTTCGTCATAGCTTCAGTGAGAGTACGCGGAGTGATTTGCCATGAAAGCCCCCAACGATCTTTACACCAGCCACACTGGCTTTCCTGGCCTCCATTTTTAACAATGGCATTCCAGTATTTATCAGTCTCTTCCTGATTATCTGTAGAAATTTGAAATGAGAATGCTTCGCTATGCTTGAAGTATGATCCGCCATTGACTCCGATGCATGGAATTCCTAACACAGTGAACTCAACAGTAAGTACATCACCTGCTTTTCCCATCGGATAATCAGTCGGAGCAAGATGAACAGCTTTCACTGAACTATCTGGAAAAATTTCGGCATAAAATCTCGCCGCTTCTTCAGCACCTTTGTCGTACATGATACAGACCTGGTTTTTTGGTATTTGCACATTATCCTCCTTTAAGAATTCCAATTAGTATTCTCAAGGAAGGAAAATCAAAAAACCATCTTTCATTTCTCATTTTTTCTAAAGGTGCTTCTAAAGGTGCCACTAGACTTTTTGTAACCACACCGCGCTTGTGCAGTAGGG
>JACMNL010000136.1 GCA_014378525.1 Bacteriovorax sp. | reverse complement strand
TTTTTAAGTGCATCGTTCGTGAGATTTTTCAGTTTCAGGTACTCCGCTCTTTCGCGTTTCAGTTTTTCTTCCTGATCACGTTTCAAGTCGGCAGCATCCGTAATCGCTGCCGGAGCACGATCTTTATTTTTAACCTTCGCGAATTTTTTATCGCCTACTTTTCCTTTGACGATTTTTTCGAAGACTGGTTTACCTTTATCATCCAGTAAAACTTTTCCGTCTTTAACGACAGCAATAATTTCTTTAACCATACCACCTTCTTCGATATAAAAAGGTGTACCGTTCAATTCAATAATTCGGTTAGAAATTGTCAGCGCTGCTTTTTCAGCAGTCATACCGTCAACAGTCGTAACGACAAGGCCTGAAGCAAGTGTTGTTGTTTTTGATCCGTCACTATTGCTTACTGAAGTCAGGACTGAACCTGAAGAACTCGCGATTGATCTTGACGCTGAAGCTGCTGCGGTCGATATGTGGGCACCATCAAAATTTTCTGCACCTGGTGCCGGTGCCAGTGCTTCTGCACGTGTTGAAATTGTTCCTGAACCTGAATTTGCCGAAGCATTGCGCGAAACAGATTTGGGTTGCGCACTCGAGTCAACTGCCGCTGATTCATCTGCTGCTTTTTTCTGAGCACTTTTTGCGGTTTGGGTTTTTAAATCAGAGATCTGACCTTTAAGGTCCTTGATCAATGCGGTTTCTTCATCAACTTTTTTTTGTTTTGCTTTATCTTGTTCTGCAGCTGCTGCATCGGCCTTGAACTTTTCAAGATTTTCCTCTGCTGATGCAAGCTTCTTCAATAAATAATCGTTCATCTTATCTTGTGAACTTTGTCCTGTGGTCTGGCCTGGAATTGAGTCCCCTTTATCTAAAGCTCCATCAGTTTTCGGTTTTTCTTTTCCGGCAAATGTATCGAAACCGCCTGAACCATAAAGATCAGAAAAATTATTTGATGTTATTGTACGATTCGTTGCTGATGGCAGGAAAGGCACGACCTTATCTGCAAATGTTTCTGTTACAGGTTCAGTACTCGATGAAGTAGTACTTTTTCTATCACTTGAAGTTGCAGTTTCATCTTTAACTTCAGCTGTAACTTTTCCGCCTGATGATTCATAAATATCACGCATAGATCTGTTGTCTGATGCCTGAGTGGCGTCTTTAGCTGGATTAAATCCATTCGCTTCGTCTCGATTCATTCCACCATTCGGGCCTGAAATATCAGCTACGCTATCAATAGTATTAATATTCGTTCCGTATACATCACTTAAATTAAAATCCACACATCTTCTGGCATTAACCAGCGTTTCAAAATCTTTTTCGTCAAATCCAGCACCAAGATACTTTCTAATTTTCTCCAGATCTAACGGAGTCATTGTAGATTTTGAAGATAAATTTTCTGCCTCCATCGGGGCCTTCGTAATTTTTTTACCATTTAATACGGCCGTGGCCTCACTGCAGATTTTAACGAATGTTGGCGTTTCGCTACATGTACTTTTAGAACCTAAAAGTGCTTGTGCACGTTTTTTTCTGAATTCATCAAAACCAGCTGCAAAATCTTTCGAAGAAATATTTTTTGTTTCAAGAAGTTTTATCAGGTCTTTTAATTTATCTGAAGTCTGGAATCTTTTAGCAAGTCCTGTCCCGAGGTCATAGGCCAGAACCGGATCATTCACACGCCCAAGACTGTCGATTCCAAGCTGGTTCATAAATTTTTCAAGTTTCTGAGCAGTATTTAAACTTTTAAAACTATCTGAAGCGACCAGGCCGCCCAGAAGTTCAAGTTTTGCATCATCATTATTGATTTCTTTATTAAATTTTGTTTCAACTCGGTACTTGTAATAATCATACATGTACTTACCTTTGGATTCTTTATGTGCCTCTTGAAAATTCGCGAAACTCTGAACACCGGTTACATTATCATCATTGTTGAAACAACCTATGCTAAACGAGCATTCTTTCTGGTAATTCACGAAAGTTGATTCTGCGAAACCCAAATTACATTCAGAAATACTTTTCTGCTGAAAACGTGCCATACAATTAGCTTCGAGTTTTGTATTATATTTTTTTTGAGCAAACTTTGTAAGGTTCTCCAGTCTCTCCATGTCCTCACCGTGCATAATCAATGATTTTTTAATCATGTCTTTGGCGATGATAGCATCCAGAACATCATCAACACCTTTTTTATTGGCATCTATTTTTTCTACGCTCGAACGGCATGTCGCGGCCTTTGTACAACTGTTAACTGAAAATCTCGCATATGATAAATCTTTTGAATCTGCACATGTATAAAAATGTGCAACAGATCTTACTCCAAATGACAGATCAACAACTGTTGGTTCAATTGCAAATGGATGGACATCACATGTAGGCTGTAGGTCAAGAACAGTAACAAAATCTTGTGTAGTTGTCGGAATTCCAAATGTGGTCATCCCACTTCCTAATAAAGTAGTTCGTGGCGTAGTTAAATTCTGCGCTTGCGCCAATGTAATCGTGACTGCCGCGATACTAAATGCTCTGACTAAAATCTTCATATTGAGACTCCTACGTAAGTATCATATCGGATAAACTCATGAAAACTTGAGAAAATAACTCGGACACAGTGGCCACCTTCTAATATCATGGAATTAATGTGGAAACGGTCGTTTAAAAAGTGCCTCAAAAATTTGTCATCGCAGGTATGGGTGATCTAAAATTATTTATATATACGAGGTAAAAATATGAACAAATTAACATCAGAACAATCTACTTACTGGAGCGAACTCGCCAACACTTACGTCTGGAAGAAAAAATGGGACACGCTTGTCTCTGGTGACTTCTATAAAGCAGATATAAAATGGTTTGAAGGTGCTGAATTAAATATTACAGAAAACTGCCTCGACAGACATCTTGAAAAAAGACGCCAGAAAAAAGCATTGATCTTTGAACCCAATGATCCAAAAGAGCCTTCAAGTTTTTTAACTTATGGTGAACTACATTTAAGTGTTTGCAGATTTGCCAATCTTTTAAAATCTCGCGGAATTAATAAAGGTGACGTTGTTTGTTTCTACATGGGAATGACTCCGGAATTTATGATCGGTGTTCTTGCATGCGCGAGAATCGGTGCTGTTCACACAGTAGTTTTCGGTGGATTTTCTCCGCTTTCACTTCGCGGACGACTGGAAGATTCCAAAGCAAAAATGATTGTTACCCATGATGGTGCCTATAGAGGTGATAAAAACACTCCTTTAAAGGATATGGTTGATGAATGTCTTGAAGGAACTGATCTTATAAAAACAGTTCTGGTTGTTAAAAGAACAAATCAGGAAATAAAAATGAAAGAGGGACGTGATTATTATTACGAAGCTCTTATTAAAGGTGTTGATCTTCACTGTGCACCTGTTCCGGTAAAAGCAGAAGACCCACTTTTTATTCTTTATACTTCAGGATCGACAGGCAAACCAAAAGGGCTTCTTCATACAGCTGCTGGCTACATGGTTCACGTTGGAAAAAGTTTTATGGATGTTTTTCAATATAAAGAAAATGATATCTTCTGGTGTACTGCAGACATCGGCTGGATAACCGGCCACAGTTATACAACTTACGGGCCGCTGTTAAATGGTGCCACTACAGTGATGTATGAAGGTATTCCTACTTATCCAAATGCTTCACGTTTTTGGGAAATAATTGAAAAACACAAAATCACTCACCTCTACACAGCTCCTACTGCAATTCGCGCACTGGAGAAATTTGGAAATGAAATTCCTGATTCTTTTCAAATGACGACGCTAAAAGTTTTAGGTTCTGTTGGAGAACCAATCAATGAAGAGGCATGGCAGTGGTACAGTAAACATGTAGGTAAAGACAGATGCCCTATCGTCGATACATGGTGGCAGACAGAAACCGGCGGGATCATGATTTCTCCGCAAGCAGGTCTCACAAAAACAAAACCTGGTTATGCGACTCTCCCGCTTCCGGGAATTGTTCCGTGCCTCCTGGATGAAAAAGGAAAAGAGATTACTGACATGGTGGCAGGAGGAAATCTTTGTATTAAAACTCCATGGCCTTCCCTTGCACGTACAATTTACGGCGACCACGAAAGATTTATCCAGACTTATTTTTCAACATACCCAGGGTACTATTTCACTGGTGACGGTGCAAGACGTGAAGCTGATGGATATTATCGACTCACAGGACGAGTGGATGATGTCATCAATGTTTCAGGTCACAGAATAGGAACGGCAGAAGTTGAAGAAGCAATTAACCAGCATCCGGATGTTGTGGAAAGTGCCGTCGTTGGTCTTCCTCATCCTGTTAAAGGTCAGGGACTTTATGCTTTCGTCATAGCGAGAACCAATACGAGGAACAACAATGATCTTGAAAAAGAAATCCGCGAGACCGTTAATAAAATCATCGGGCCGATTGCAAAACCTGATCTTATCCAGATTGTAGAAGGACTTCCTAAAACCCGCTCAGGGAAAATCATGAGAAGAGTTTTAAGAAAAATCGTAGAAAATGATGTGGAAAATATCGGTGATACATCGACACTTTTAAATCCTGAGATCATCGAAAAAATGATTCAGGAAAAGAAGACTCTTGATAGCTAAAGATAGCTAGACTCTTCCTTCATTATGAATCTTGGTAATATGAGCTTCTATTGTCTTCAAGGCATATGGTAGAAGCTCAGGTTTTAGTCCGACATAAATCACGTCGAGAATTTCCTTAAGACTACGTCCCATTTTTAAAAGTTCCACAATCTGGTCTTCACGTTCCTGTCTGTGCTGAAGAGTTTGAACTATTTTATTAGTTCCACCGATAATAATCCCATGGCTTGGAATTATATTTTTTGGATTGAGTTCAATCACTCGTCTCAGTGAATTGAAATATTTCTGCATGTCTCCTTCAGGCCCTCCTATCACTACTGTACCGATAGTCTGGATAAGGTCCCCTGCTAGAAACCAGCTCATGTTATCTGGAGCAAGTGCAAGTTGTCCTTCATCGTGCCCTGGCACTTCGTAAACGCGTACGTCTTGTCCTAAACTTTTTGTCAGTACATCACCTTCTTTACGTAGAACAACGACGATGCCCTTAAAATATTCTGCACCAATAATATCGTAAGTGAACTGACTCATTTCCATTGGAGCATCAAACTGCAGTGCAATCTCGCGCGCGAATTCGTAATGGTCCGGGTGGTGATGAGTAATAAGAATTCTGTTGAAGCCAACTTTAGAAACTGACTTTAAAAATTTTGCCAGTTCTGCTTCATCTCGTGGAGAAGGGTCAATTAAATATTTCGGTTGATCTTCATCACCGATGATAAAAGAATTCGTTCTGTTTGCCGGTGGAAACGTATGTGACAGCGGGAGAAACTGGCGGACTCCAAAAATTGATTCAATCATCGGCACTTCTGTGTCCGGGTCATGAGGCAATGTCATTTCAATCGGCGTGCTGTGAGTCGGATCTTTTTCAAATGTTTTTAATAAAGTCACTGCTGGTGGAACGGCAAGAACTCCGCCGGCATAATACCTTAACAATAAATTTTTCGGAGTATTCCATTCGCCGAACTCAACTTCACTCAGGTCAATGTTGAATTCTTTCGGGTGATTCATGAGAATTTTTACATAATAGTTTTTAAATCTATAGGGATTAAATTCAGGAGTGATAGCAACACCGATATCATCGATGCGCAGGACTTCACCGTTTTTAATTCCTTCGAGTAAATCGTAATTTAATTCTTCCTGCACTTCGCGGATTAGTGCATGCAGAACTTCCGGCTTCATATGAGCGGGCCAGATGGCATGTGGAAGTGGTTCCGTACTGTCAGTTGCATCCACTTTCCCACCAGGAGTTGCGTAATAACCGGGAAAAACGGATAAGTAATTTTGTCTTTTAATAAAAAAGATCTGGTCGTGGGTTGTGAATACTGCGGATACTGATTCTTTCATAGCTGTGATTTTATCACCAATCACTATGCTTTAGAAAGTTTTGAATTCTTTTTTAAGAATACGATCTTTAAGGACTTTTTCTTTTTGCAAGAGACAAAGGCGAAGTGCGTGGGCCGCAATGATGTCTTTTTCAATGAAACATTTGCCCATTGCCTTGGCGGCAGCCTCGGAAACCGCACGGGAACTGCCGGTAAACTTTTTGTGACCTGAGGGAAAATAATAATCAATCTGCTCCTGATAAATCAGGGCCTGATCGTAGATAATTTGTTTTTCATCAAGGTAGTCACCAATCACAAACAGGTTTGGTTTTGGTGCAAGACTTTGAGGAAATAAAATTGTCTTAGAATCTATACCATGCTGAAGACGCCCTGATGGAACGAACCAGATGCCGGGAAGTTCTTCGACCAGTTTATCTTTTGAATTAAAACCAGACGCTGTTAAAACCAGATCCATCTTTTCCTGATCGATATAAGCAATCGCATTCTTCCATCCTGTCTCACTCTGCAGTCCTGTACGGTCGTAAACGACCAGTGGAGTGATTGTGATCTTGATTCCCTTCGGAAGGTAACTTAAAAATTCATTCAGGACTTTCTGGCCGTGAAAACGACCTGAGTTCATCATTTCCTTTTCAGTTATTTTATTGCAGTTCATGCCGTTAGTGTTGGTCATGTCACGCGCAGGAAGAACTTTATGATTTTTTGATTTGATGATGGCCTTTTCAGAACAGAATCCGGTATCAACGATGGCCATCTTTAAATCTGCAGAAGCAGAAAATGAAAAAAGAAAAACCGCTCCAAGAAGGAGCGGTCTTATATCTGACTTAATTAAAATTCGTGTTAGTCGCTTCAGGAATAAAAAATGGATTGTGAACTGCCTTATTGTCATAAGCTTTATTATAAGTCTCTTTGAAATCCTTTTTCAAACTCTTCTTGAAAGAATCTTCCATATTACCCAGTACTCCGTTTGTTGCGTTCTGGATTTTAAGCTTCATGTCTCTTGAAATCCCGTCAGCACGACTCATTGCACTTGATAATGTTTCTTTCATTGCAATTGCGGCCATAACAACCGGAAGTTTTGAAACAACCACATCACCTGAACTTGCTGTCTTCATCTGGTTGTGGAAAAGAGTCATATCTTCTTCGATCATCTTCGCCCATTTTTTATCACGGCTGAAGATTCCTCCCGATTCATCGTAAGCTGTGTTGATACACAATACTTCAGACAGCGCTTTCAGTGAGAAAACTTTGATCGAGTCATTTGGCGTATTAAAGTTCGCCGGAGTTACTGTCGCTTTAATTTGTGCAAGTAACTCAGGAGCTGTCATTGTTAACGTCTGTGCAAGACCTAAGTCATTGGCAAAAGATTTAGCAGATGACTGCATGAACGCTGAAGATTTAACAACACCAGTAGCTCTGTGCGGGTTCGAGAAAAGTACTGCTCGTTTTCCAAACAGAAGATTTGGAGCGTCTTTTAAAACAGCAAGTGTTTTAACATTTGTCAGACCAGAGTTTGAGTCATCGATGAATACAAATGTCGATGACACAGATTTACCGATGAAAGTGTTAAGCGACTTAATGCTCGCTCCAGCTGAATCATCAACCATCAATAATACTTTTCCGTTAAAACCTGCTGCAATTGCATCAGCATTCAACGTCGGTAGGCTTAAGTCCAGGATCGAAACTTTTTCTGATCCACCAAGTGTATTAAGTGCATCTAAAAAAGCATCTAAATTTTTATCAGTGTTAGCAACAAGAACCGGAACTTTTCCCTTATCAAGAAATTTAGCTTTTGCCATAGTCATAAAATCCTGTGGCAATACTCCGATTAAAACACCATTCTGGAAAACCTGAGCAGAGATAGAAAGATCTCTGTACGCGTCCTGTTCAGCGTCTACTAAAATTTCAGCGTCGTTTAAAGATGCAGAAGTTTGAAGGAAAGAAACAGCTGCGAAGTCTTTAGTGATGATTCCATTTTGTGAGTTGGCCAGTAACTTAATTTTAAGCTCGCCTTTGTACTCACGCTTAGAATTGTTTGTCATAGTGATTTTAAGATTATTCTTTTGTCCTTTTAATAACTGAGAGTTTAGAGCTAATCCAGAGAGTGTTAACGGGTAAGTTGCACGAACTGCTTTTTGGTCAGCATCTTTTAAAATACCACCAGTCAGTTTATCAAAGTGACGTCCTTCAACTGCATCGTTAGAAGCAAGTGGAGAAATTACTCTTAAAGCTGATCTGTAAACTGCATTTAATCCTGCAGTCACTGATCCCTGAGCTGCACCAATAACAGTTACAGAACTTCTTGCAGCGATGGCCGGAAGTTTTGAAACCTGGCCGCCTTCAAGAACGATCGATACGTTTGTTGCATCTTTAAATCCGTAGTTTTTAATGACGATATTATGGTTTGTTATTTCACCTGGCTGGAAAACTCCATCAAGAGAAGCGACTCCACTGATACCACCGTCTAACATTTCTGAAGATACGAATTCAAGAACTGCAGATCCATTATAAATGGCAGATACTTCGCCAATTCTTTTTTGACGGTAGATTTCAGTCTGATTAGCAATGTTAGCGTTGAACACTTCAAGTTCTACGCGGTCAAAGTTAGCCGATCTGATTTCTTCGTATCTCTGGTTGTAAGCAGCTAACTCAGAGTTAGCGTATGAAATTTTAAATTCACCAGTCGCTCTGTTGGGAGCAGAGTCAAGTTGAGCAAAAGCAATTCTGAAAGCGTCAGCTTTAACCACCGGATAATCACGGCCGTAAGCTCTGGCATCAGCATCACGTCTTCCCTGATCATAATAGGCCGGGTAATCGCGGTTCACTGCAGAGTCGTATGCTTGTCTGTAACTTAAATCATATCTTTGATTGTAATCTGTATCGATTCTTCTCGAGAATTCAAAACGCGAGTATTGACGGTAGTTGTAGATATATCCGTCAGCATACGCCTTGATCATTACAATTTGTCTGTGGTTAATATTTGGTTTGTAGTTTGGCCCGTTAAAATCTCCCGGGTAAGATGGAGATGTTCTCTGGAAACTTCCGGCGAAAGCTCCGCCAATGCTGATTGAATTTAAATCACCCGATTCCAGTTTTTTTGTTGTTTCATTTTCTCCGTTTGCTCTTCCGTTTGCAGATCCTGTAGAAACTGCGCGCTCCATACCTGATTTTTTTCCCTGATCAATACCAACTGCAGCTGCATTACTTCCATTTCCTCTTACAATACCAGCAGCATTCCCTTCTCTCGATCCTGCACTTCTGTTACCTGCAATTGTTCCTTCGTTTGTTCCATCTCTCTGCCCATCAATGCGTGCGCGGGCCGAACCATCACGTTCACCCTGGTCAGCACCTCTTTTATAAAAGCGGTCCTGGCCATCAACTGTCCCTTGAGACAATCCATCATTTGTTCCGTCAGCGTATCCACGGTCGTTACCGATGCGACCAGATAATTCTGCTCCATCCATTCCACCGTCTGATTGTCCGCCGCGAGATCCTTCGTAATTTATTTTTTTCAACTGGTCTAACAATGAATTTCTATAGTCGTCTCTCTGACGTGCGGCCATGTCCATATTCTGGCGGGCACCCTGAACTCTTGCTGACGCCTGATTAAAATCATTTCTAACCTGGTCAAGACGTACTGCAATTGATGAGCTTTCAAGCTTAGCTTGTCCGGCCTGTTGATTCGTGGCCTGAATTTGAGCGTCGAGAGAATTAATTTCGTTTTGTGTTTGTGTGATTGCTTCTGCATTCACTTCAGGAGTTTTCTTTAACTCTTCTAATTTAGCAGTCAGAGAAATTTTAGTTTGTTTTAATCCATCAGCTTGTTTCATCAGCTGGTTCATACGATCCTGAATTGAACGCAATTGTGTTTCAAGAGTTCTTACCTGATCACCTAACTGGCCTGCGGCCTGCTCAGTACGGGCGACTTCGACTTTGGCATCGTCTGCTCTTCTCATTACATTGTTATAATCCTGATCATCCGTTAAACGGAATGACTGCTCACCGATGTAACCAGGAATATCTCCCGCGTACGCCGTTCCTATCGCCATCGCGATCATCAGAAAAAAACGAGTTAAAAAGTGCATGTGTATCTCCCAAGTCGGCACCAGAAAATAAAAAAACGATTTTTGAAAAGGCCATAACGACACTGATAATGTCGTTTGGTCTCCAAAAATCGTCCGTTATTTTGGTGGAGTTTATGTCAGTCAGCTTTAAAGCAATGCCTGTGCCAATAGTTGAGTAAACTATTTCTCAGCACCAGATCCCGTTATGATTTCCTCACGGCAAACCACATCGATCGTCTGTGATGATTTATTTTTGGCATCCTTGATTTCTACTTGTTGAGTGAAAGTCGTCGAGACTTCATCACCGTTGTCAGTGTTTTCGTAACTATCGCTTACGATCGACTGTTTACCGATCCACGCAACACTAACGCCTGCAGTATCTAAACCTAAATCGTAGTTTTCAATCGCTACATCTGATGAATTTTTTATGATTGATCCTTCAGCATCTACTGACGTGAACTGGATTTCGGCCTGGCCATTATCATTATAGAAGTTAATTCCCGCTTCACTCGTGCATGAAATTTTCCATGAACCGGCAGCGAAAACTGACGTTGCAGATACTAATAGAATGAGTGTGAAGATTGTCTTCATAAGATCCACCTTGGGCCTCTAAAGTTATAATTTGGAATTATAACCAGAAAAAGCGAGACCCATGGTGAGCTATGAAAACTTTATAGAGGTCCTTCTAAAGTAGTGTACATATCGTAACGAACCTGACGGTAGCCCTTAACATTTTCCAAGGCCTTAAGCTCCTTAAAGTCCATTGATTTAGAGAGCAGTTTCCCTCTGATATTGGAGCTGATCTTCTTTTCAAGATTATGCCATGATGGAAGCATTCTACGAAGAAAACGGGCATGTCTCATGAGCTTCAGCATCCAGTTTGAAGGAGAAAAATCGAACTCAACTTTTTTGTCTCCGATATCGAAACTCGGGCGGTTGATGAAAGTCTTTTTATAAGAAGAACCAAGTTCTTTAAAAGTGTTTTCATCTTCAAGCCTTCTCATCGGAGAGATCATCATATGGGCGATGTAAACTTCATCTTTAATGAAATAAGTTTTGGCAAGTGTACGAAGGGCCATTTTAAAGAGCTCTTCTGTTTTATACAAACTTACTATCTTCTTTACATCATTCACGAAACTCTGAAGATTAGCTCCGCGGTCAAAGATTAATAAGTCGTGAACATATCTCGCCGTGAATTCTCCAGGAACGTTGAGAGTTTCAGGAATAATCGTTTTTAGTTCAGAATTTATTTCTTTAAATGTTGAAACTAATCCAGCGCCGTTAAACACAGAACTTTCTTTTATTGATTGTGCGTATAACTCAATCATCGAAACTTCTTTTTTAGCGATAGATAAATCTTCCCCTAAAGCAAGACGTCTTCCTAAAGTAAAGGCCTTCAGGTTATTTTCCAGCTCTGTTTTTTTCATTGTACGGGAAAAGGCGTCTTCCAGATCTTTCAGCTCAAAAGGGATGAGTCCAAGCTGGAAAGCAGCTCCCAGAATCAATGCCGAAGCATAAACACTTTTTCCAAGATGATTTTCTGAAACTTCTTTCATTGGAAGAAGTTTGATTCTTTCTTTTAGTAAATCTTTTAATTTTAAACTCAACACTTTCTCGTTGACAGGATTTTTATCAAATCCTCTGTCGAGTAAAAGTGATAGTGGAATCTGGAATTTCTGATCTAGAATTGCCATACCCTTTGCATTTAAAAATGCAAGGTGATGAGATCCATCGAGAAGATCCGGAGAAAGTAAAACATCAGCTCCACCCATTGGTGTAACCTGAGCGTGTGACTTTCCTTTTTTATAAAGAGCAAGATGGCTAGTAACGTTTCCGTTTCTTTGAGCAAGACCCTTTTGATCGACGAATTTAAAATCGATGTCAGTTCTGTTGCCCATGACTTTGGCAGCTTCTGCAAGAACACGCGAAATTGTCGTGACACCGGATCCACCGACACCTGTAACAACAGCTCTGTAGTCTGAGCCCGATGCAATTGAATCAAGTGTCTTAACTTTTACAGGTAATGGTAAAACCTTATCGATCAGAATATTATCCGACTGAGCTCTGTATTTTGTCGGATGATAATTAGCTACTTCGACTAATTCAAAACTTGGACACACTTTAATTTTTGTACAGTAACTGTCACTCACGCAGATTTGCGGATCAATAGTAACTTTAGATCCGTAAGCATCAAACGTTTGCGATAATCCCGGACATCCGGTCATCTCAACACAGGCACGGCAGTCTTCGCAGGCATCAGTATTGATCTGATAAAATTTTTGC
>JACMNL010000135.1 GCA_014378525.1 Bacteriovorax sp. | reverse complement strand
CTTCACCTTTGCGACTTCATCCCAATCGTTGTCAGTGAGTATTGCTGAATCTGCCATCAATTCCATTTCATTATAGTTGAGAATCATTTCCACAGGCATTTTTAAGGCCATTGCAGTTAATTCATCTTGTTGTTTTACCCGTACATTAATAATAACTGCTACGACTGCGGCAAGTCCGAGAGGCAAAGAAATAAACTTCCAGGACAAACCTTTTGGTTCGTACGTTGCTGTCAGATGTTTATGCGCCATCGCTTTTATTTTAGCATCCAATTCTCTTGAAGGATTTTCCGTCGTATGATCTTTTATCCACAGATAAAAACTCTTCACAGGTGACCTCCACGTTTAAAACAATCGATCAGTTTTTCTTTAGATCTAAAGAGTACTGTCTTAACGGCCCCCAATCCCATCTTTACCTGATCGGCAATTTCCTGATTGCTAAGCTCAGCGTGAATATGTAGTAAAACTATTTCCTGCTGCGCCTCTGGCAATTCACTGATACAAGCAATTAACTGCTCTCTGCTTATTTTTTTAAGGAGTGCTGTTTCTACATTATCAAGTGGCGATTCAATAGACTCTTCACCTTTTATTTCCTGTAATGACTCGAAAGAATTTTTCATTCGGTGATCAAGGCCTCGCCAATGATCAATTAATGTGTTTCTCGCAATGGTCCACAGCCAGGTCTTAACAGAACTATCAAAACGAAAACTATCTTTTCGATTGATTAACTTTAAAAAAATTTCTTGCAACAACTCTTCAGCAATTGATGAGTTTAAAAGTCTACTTAGATATGAATAGAGTGGACTCTTATATCTTGAATATAATTCGTCGAATGCGTTGGTATTTCCTGCTTGAATCAATCTCATTAAATCCTCATCACTCATAGAGACGTGCTGAGACGAAAAAAGTTTCAAGGATAGTTTAGTAAGCATTCTAAGATACTAAAATCTAAGAGGAAAAAAAGATATATGAATTATATTGAAACCTTTTTTCCCGGGTTTCGTCTACAATAGCAACTGAAACACAAATGGACACTTAGGTGTGCATAACAACAACCCAATCAGTTTAGGAGCAAACATGAAGATCAGCGCAATTATTTTGATTACATCTTTATTAACAATAAATGCATTCGCTCAAAGTACAGATACTGGAACAACTTCGTCGGGAGCTACCACTACAACAACTGACCCAAGAGGCCCTGAAGTAAAAAAAGATAGAGCTGAAGTTCGACAAGACCATAAAGAAATCCTGGAAGATGATGTCAAACTCAAAGCAGACCGTGAAGACCTAAAAACTGATGAATTCAAAATTATTGAGGCAAGAAAGACCCTTGAGTCTGCAATTAAGTCTGGTGCAAGTGCTGATCAGATTCAGCTTGATAAAGACGCTTTAAAGCAGGCCCAGGATCAAAGAAAAGCTGATATGGACAAAATGAAAGGTGATCTAAAAGAACGTAAAATCGATAAAAAAGAAAAGCGTGAAGATAAAAAAGAACTAAGAAGCGACAAGCGCAGCGATAGAAAAGAAGATCGCCGTGAGGAGCGCAAGGAAGACAGAAAGGAAGAGAGAAAGGAAGATAGAAAGGAAGATAGAAAGGAAGATAGAAAACAAGACAAAAAAGAGGCCAGAGAAGAAAGGGCCCGCAAATAAGACACCGGGCCCTCTGTCACAACAGAGGGCCCTTTTTTTTTCAGCATTTCACTCCCTTATTCCATCTGTCTAATCTTTAAACACCCCCTTGAAAAAAGTTCAGGCCAGCCCAATCACTACCCTAAACCTAATATTATAGGGGGATGAAAACAACAACTTTAGCTCTATTTTTAGTGCTCCTGGGATTCAACTCGTACTCTGCTCACGCGGGGGATGTATGCGCGGAAACACTTTCTGCACACATCAATGAGATTGATAACTCGGAAGATTATTTCAAGACTCTTGCAAGTCACAGCGATCAAATTACGCCGTATGAAATCGTTCAGATGCAAAAGACGATGACTGCCAGATATAAAAGTTTAAAGAATTTTCTGAATGTTTATAACGATGAAAAACTGAACTGTACTCCAAAGGTTCTGGCGACTGCTGTTGAAATTTACGATTATTCGAAAGTTGGAAAAAGCATTTTCGCCAACACTGTTTTAAGACGTGTGTTCATGGGTTTCTATAAATACCCTCTTTATGAACTAATGGACTATATCGACAACTACAAAAAATTCACTTCAAATGAAATGATTGAACAGACAAACGCAGAGATCGATGCTTCACACATCGAACTTCCAGCCGGTGTTGTTTTCCACCCATCAGATAAAGACTACGATCCAAACCTGTACGCTCTTTCAGACCTTGCTATCAAAGGAACGACAAACGTTGTTGTAGGAGTAGCAAAATTATGGGGATTCATTTCTGACCACGTGAACTGGAGACAGGGCCGAATCAGAGATAACCAGGAAGCGATCAAGGTCATCAGAGAAAAATTAAAACCTCTTGATATGGTTTTCGAAAAAAGAGAATTCAAACTTTCAAACTACACGATCCCAGGCCACTTCGGCCACGTGGGAATTTGGCTTGGAACAAAAGAAGAGTTAGTAACAATGGGAATCTGGGACAAAGAATACTTTGCTCCATTCAGACCATTCGTTGAAGCAGGAAAAAATATCGTAGAAATCAGAAAAGAAGGTTTAGGATTCCAGAGTATCGATACTTTCATCAACCTTGATGAGATCGCAGTTGCACGAATTAAAAATATCGCTGAAGACCGCGCCGACTCTGTATACGAAGGACTAAGTGAGCAGATCGGAAAACGTTACGACTTTAAATTCGATATCAGAACTGCTGATAAAATTACTTGCGCTGAACTTATCGCATTCTCATACGGCGATATCAAATGGCCACAGACAAAAACATTATTCCAGGTAAGCCTTCGTCCAGACGATCTTGCTGTACTTACTTTGGACAAGTCTTCTCCAGCTGAATTCGTTTTATACTTCAAAGGTATCAAAGCAAAAGACGGCGGCGGATTCGAAAGCAAAGACTTTCAACAATGGTCGAAACTCTTCAAAGTAAAAGAACATTTATCTCCGGAAGAAGTGAAGCTTGCTCAGGAGAAAAAAGAGAAACAAGACCGTGAACGCGAAGAACGTAACGAGTTTCAGAAGATGTACGGTGGGGCCTAATTGACACTGATGCCCCACTAAATACTGACATCTCACTTTCATCCTGTAAAAAACACCCGTTTGGGTCTTTCCACATTTGATCACAATTTAAAGCGATGATACGACTTTACGTACATGAGTTTAGATCAGGAGATCAAAATGAAAAAAATGTTTATCATTCTTTGCTTTGCTACGTTCGCAGTTTCATGCGGAAAAAAATCTAATAATGTAAATTCAGCGACTGATACAATCTCAGGATCAAACGGTCTTGGCCTAAGCACTGATGCTCTTGTAAATTTCCCTGGTGAATACGAAATCGTTTCGATGAGCTCAAGTGCATGTTCTGCCACTCTTAGAATTGAAAATTTTTGTAATGGCGGAGTTCGCGTTTTAACTCTCGGCTACAACGCTCCCGAAGAATTCTGCAACATCAACCGCGGCGAATTCAGAACTGCAGACCGCGACCCAAGAAACCCAGGCCGCAATCCACCTAACCCCGACAGAAACCAGGAAATCCAGAACGTAACAATGAATGGAAACCAGGTCACATCAACTCTAAAAATCAGCGACCACATCTCATTCACAAACACAATGATCCTTGAATCAAACGGCCGCCTGACTAAAGTATCAGACCTCAAGAGCAGAAAAAGCACATGCGTTTATAGAAAACTCTAAAAGGTGCCACTAGACTTTTTGTAACCACAAAGCATTATAAAAATAAAAAGCCTCCGCATAGGGAGGCTTTTTTTATGGAAGAAATTTAAAAATTCTAAAACTATAAACGCAGCTTCATTCTATCCTTATCATCCACAGTAGAAACGATCCCTCGCCCACCATTCAACGACTTTCTAAACGCCAGCTCATGGTGATCCGCAACCCACTCCTGCTCAGCATGCCCAGACATTTCGTACTCACCTGAAAGGCGAATAGCATCCACTGGACAAGCTTCTTCACAGAAACCACAGAACACACAACGAAGCATTTCGATTTCAAATGAAACTGGTGCTTTTTCAACTTCTTTATCAGAGTCATCAGCGGCCACGATGTGGATACATTGAGCAGGACAATAAGTTGAACACAGCATACAAGACGTACATCTTAGCGTTCCATCTTCTTTAACTGTTAAAATGTGTTTTCCTTTGAATCTGTCAGAGTAGAAATACTTCTCTTCCGGATAGTTCAAAGTCATACGGTCATGTTTGAACAAGTTTGATAGTAAGTTCATCATCGTGATCTTTAGACCAAGATAAAGACCTTTTAAAAAACCGTGTTGCTTGTATAAATCAGCTTTTAAAATCATACGTTCACCCAATTTCCATAATAGCTAATGTCTTTTGTTGTTTCACCGTAACTTAAACCAGCGTTCAGTTTTCTGATGTCGCCGCTGAAGTTTACGATGTCGCCTTCTTTTTCAAGGAAGCTTGGAACCGGAAGAAGATAGTTGAAAACTTTCATGCTAGATAAAGTTTCACCTGGAGTAAGAGCAATTCTCATTGAAGCTTTTTCGATTTTTGTAAGAAGAGTATTGAAATGATCTTCGTTATAAAGAATTTCAGGAACTACAACGTATACAACATCCGAAGATCCAATAGAGTTTAGAAGTTTATCTAAAGCAGCTGGTGTTGAATCCTTGCCCGCTTTCTTGAAAGCATGTTCTGCTCCACGAAGGTTAGCGTTTTTATCACCGCGTTTCAGGATTCCGTCGAAGTCTGCACCAAGTTTTGGAAGTGTATAAAGTGCCACTTCTGCTTTTGATCCTACTTCGTGGAAAAATCTTTCGTACTCTTGGTTTGTAAGTGATGTTGAAAGGATGAATTTTGCTTTTTTACCTTTCACAGCTTCTTTAATGTTTAATTCATCTGCAGGAACGAATAATCCGTTCATGTTTTCAGAAGCTACCTGAAGTCTTGTCGGGCTTGAAACGTGTTTGTAGATCTGGCGACCATCATCACACATCCAGTGACCGTTTACTGTTTCATCAAATACCGGCTTCACTCTGTAAGCGCCGTTTTTGTTTTGAGAAACTTTTACCGAGCATCCTGTTTCGCAGCCAATACAAGTTGTATAAACTTCTTCAAGGAACCATACACGTTGTTTGAATCTGAAATCTTTTGAAGTTAATGCTCCAACTGGACAGATATCAACAAGGTTTTGAGCGTAATCATTTTTTAGTTCTTCGTTAACAGTGATTTCGGCGTGATCCCCTCGGTTTAGAATTCCAAGCTCGAAAGTTTTTGTCACTTCTTCTGTGAAGCGGGTGCAACGTGAGCAAAGGATACATCTTTCAGCATCGAGCATAACGTTCTTGCCGATGTCCTGAACTTTTTCTTTGTGAACTTTTTTGTCGATCATTTGAGAATCGTACTGTCCGTGCTTCATGTAATAATCTTGAAGTCCGCACTCTCCTGCCTGATCACAAACAGGGCAATCAAGAGGGTGATTCAGAAGATGGAATTGAAGTGTGTTTTCAACAGCAGCTTTAATTTTTGGAGTGTCATTTCTAACAACCATTCCTTCGCCACAAGTTGCATTACACGCAGGGAACGGACGAGGTACACCGTCTTGTTCAACCATACACATTCTGCAAACACCTGCGATTGATAAACCAGCGTGGTAGCAGTAGTGAGCTACTTCCTGTCCGTTATCAAGAGCGGCCTGCAAAAGGTTTGATCCTTTTACTGCTTCAATATCTTTCCCGTTCCATTTTAGTTTTACTTTTTCAGTCATGACTATCTCTTACCTGTATGTGTTGGTGTCATAATATAAGCTTCAAGTTCCGATCTAAATGATTTGATCATCCCCTGAGCTGGCATCGCTGCTGCGTCTGCAAGAGCACAAATAGTTTGTCCTCTCATTGATGCTGCAGTTTTATCGAGTAAATCAATATCTGATTTTGAAGCTTTTCCAGAATCGCGTCTTTTGAAAACTGATTCAAGCCATCCAGTCCCTTCACGGCATGGAGTACACTGCCCGCAAGATTCGTGGTGGTAGAATTCAAGAGTCCACTTCATCAGGTCGCCGATGTTTCTTGTTTCATCAAGAATGATAATGGCACCAGATCCAAGCATTGATCCTTTGGCAGCGACATCTTCGTAATCCATTTTTACAACGTAAGATTCATCATGGTTGAAAACCGGAGCAGATGATCCGCCGGGAACAACTGCTTTCAGTTTGTTTCCGTTTCTCATTCCACCACAGTGAACTTCGATGATTTCTTTTAATGATGTTCCAAGTGGTACTTCAATAACACCCGGTTTATTCACGTCACCTGAAATCGAAAATAATTTCGTCCCGGCAGATTTTTCTGTTCCCCATTTTTTGTACTCAGCTGCCCCGAATCTCATGATCCATGGAACGGCTGCCAGCGACTCAACGTTGTTAACCATTGTTGGAAGCCCTCTGTATCCTTTGATAGCAGGGAATGGTGGCTTTAATTTTGGCTGGCCTTTTTTACCTTCAAGACTCGATATCATTCCTGTTTCTTCACCGCAGATGTATGCACCCGCTCCTCTGTGAACATAGAGATCGAAGTCGAAACCTTTCCCTAAAATGTTTTTTCCTAAATATCCTTTAGCGTAAGCTTCTTTTAAAGCTTTTTCTAAAATCATTGCTTGCTGGTAGAACTCTCCACGAATGTAGATGTAACCTTTTTGAGTTCCCAGTGCCCATGCAGAAATAATCATCCCTTCAATTAAGATATGCGGATTTTTTTCAACAAGGTATCTGTCTTTAAATGTCCCCGGCTCTGATTCATCAGCATTACATAAAAGATATTTTTGAGCAGATCTATCTTTAGAGAAGAATCCCCACTTTACTCCAGTAGGAAATCCAGCTCCTCCGCGTCCGCGAAGTCCTGATGCTTTTACTTCTTCTTTAATGAAGTCCGGTTCCATCCCGAAACACTTCTTCATCATTTCATATCCGCCGGCACGTTCAAAAACTTCAATGTTATGAACACCTGGAATATGGTGATAGCTTAATAATGAAAAATCTTTGTAATTAGCAGTGTCTTTTTCCATTATGGAAGCTCCTCTAATTTATGAATCGCAGAAACCAGATCAACCGGGCCCACGTAATCATTATTAATGCGCATACAAGGGGCCATTTCACAGGCACCAAGACACTCCATCTTTTGTAGTGAAATTCTTCCGTCACGAGTTGGTGTTAAGTAATCTGTATCGAAGTGCTTTAAAAGACCTTGATAGATTTCTCTTCCGCCGAACATTGAACACGTGATGTTTGTACAAACGTGAACCATGTTTCTTGCAACCGGAATGTCGTAAAACATATCGTAGAAAGAAATAACTTCTTTGATGCTGATTTCAGGAATTTTCATTAACTCTGAAACGTATTCAATCGCTTCGATAGGAAGCCATCTGTTTTGCTCCTGCACTAAGTGAAGCACTGGAAGAAGAGCAGATTCAACGTCGTCGTAACGAGTAAGAAGTTCTTCGTACTTTGCTAAATTTTCAGCAGTGAACTTGAATGGCGCTCCCTGACTGTGTGATACATGTGTATTCGAATGCGAACTCATCGGTCTAGCTCCCCTGCAATAATGTTCATTGACCCAAGCTGAGCAACAGCATCAGCAATCATCTTATTGTTCACTACTTCGTTCAGTGATTGGAAAATCGCAAAACAAGGCGGGCGAACTTTTACTCTGTACGGGTTTGGTCCGCCGTCAGAAATTACGTAGAAGCCTAACTCTCCGTTAGCAGCTTCTGTCGCTGAATAAATTTCACCAACAGGTGGACGAACACCTTTCATAATCAACATGAAGTGGTTCATTAAACCTTCGATGTTTGTGTACACTTCTCTCTTCGGTGGAATACAAACTCTCTTATCAAGAGACTGCACAGGACCACTTGGTAAATTCGCCAATACTTGATTAACGATTTTTAGTGACTGTCTCATTTCTTCCATACGAACTAGATATCTGTCGTATGCATCACCTTGGTGACCAACTGGGATTTCGAAATCTACATCTTTATAGAAGTAGTATGGATTAGTTTTTCTGATGTCGTAGTTTACACCGGCAGCACGAAGACATGGCCCTGTGTATCCCCATGCGATCGCGTCCGCTGCTGAGATTGGAGTTACTTTCGTACGCGCGATGTAGATTGGGTTCTTTGTTAAAAGACGATCTACTTCTTCGATATTTTTCTGGATAATTTTTACAACTTCAAGACAGTCCGTCACCCATCCAACAGGAAGCTCTTGAGCTTGCCCGCCGATACGAGTTAATGAAACAGTTAATCTAGCACCACAAAGTTTCTCGAATAGTTCGTACACGCGTTCACGTTGTTCGAAACAAAACCAGAAAGATGTTAGAGCACCTAAGTCTACAGCTCCGGCACCGATACAAACAAGGTGGTCGATAACTCTAGATAATTCTGCTAAAACCATTCTCATAGCTTTTGCACGATCAGGAATTTCAATTCCCATCATGTCTTCGATCGCTTTACACCATCCGATGTTGTTCATTGGTGATGAACAGTAATTTAATCTGTCAGTATAAGGAACAACCTGATTGTATAAATGGTTTTCACACATTTTTTCGAAACATCTGTGAAGGTATCCGATTTCAAGTTTTGATCTCTTGATTACCTCTCCTTCAATCTCTGCCATGATACGAAGTGTACCGTGAGTAGCAGGGTGAGAAGGTCCGATGTTAATCCATTCACGTTTTAAAGATTCTTCGTGAGTGATCGTTGGATCCGGATCAAAGTGAATATCTAATGATTCAGATAATGGCTGATTGTGGTCAGCTCTATAATCTTTTCTAAGAGGATGTCCCATGAACTCATGGTGAGTAAGAAGACGCTCTTTTTTTCTTCCGTCGAAAGTAATACCGAACATGTCCCAGGCTTCACGCTCGAACCAGTCCGCACCTTTCCATAATGGCATGACAGAAGGAATTGTTTCTCCACCGTCAACATCAAGAGGAACACGTACACGAACACGTTCGTGGTTTTCCATGTTCAGAAGATGATAAACAGCTTCGAATCTTTTACCGTGCATCCATTCTGATTTTGGTCTTGTTTTGTTATCGACTCCGCAAACATCAAGAAGCATGTTGAATCCGAGTTCATCTCTAAACTTCGTCATCATTTTAATTAATGTTGCTGGTGTTGCAAAAAATACGTGATTGCCGAAAGCGAAAGTGTAATCTTTCTCACCGAACTTTGCAGTTAGTTCTGCAGAGTAAGTCGATGTTGCGGGCAATACTTCAGTCACAGTTGTTTCTGTCATTGGTAAAACCTTATTTAATTAATTAGCTAAGTCCTAATGCTTTTTCTCTTACTAGTTCTCTTTCAGCAGAAGCTGAAACACCGTTCTTAATACGTTCCTGGATCTGCATCATCCCCTGGATAACTGCTTCAGGAGTTGGAGGACAACCTGGAATATAAACGTCGACAGGAATGTCACGAGAGACACCTTGAACAACGTGATACGCGCGGTAGAATCCACCAGAAGAAGCACATGCACCCATTGCAATAACCCATTTCGGTTCTGCCATTTGTTCGTAAATTCTTCTTAGAACCGGCGCTTGTTTTTCTGTGATTGTTCCGGCGATGATCATAAGATCTGACTGTCGTGGAGAGAAGCGAACTACCTCTGCGCCGAAGCGTGATGAATCGTATTTTGGACCAACAACGGCCATGAATTCAATTGCACAACAAGCTGTTCCGAATGGGAAAGGCCACATTGAGTTTGCTTGTCCCCATCTCTTGGCCCATTCTAAAAATGTGCCGGCCTTTGTCGTTACAATTAAACGATCGAGCGCGAAGTCTTCTTCACTCATTTTATTAAGTGGGCTTACAAGTCTTTTGTTAGTCGACATAACGTCTCCTATTTAAAAATATATTAATGTCGGGTTCGGTATTTATTTTAGGGAGATGCCCCGAAAATGTAAATCAATTACTTACAATGAAAGAGAGATAATTTTACTTAACGAGACCTTGCTCATCCTGCTTGAAATATTCCCATCCAACGTCCTGCGGAAAAACTTCAAAAGGAATTTGGTTTGGAGTCTTCGAAGCATATTTACAGGCGTAATTTTGGGCCGCCAGGTGAATCCATCCATAAATTTTCTGGTGACTTCCGCCCTTCGCACTATCGTATTCTACGAAGCGATACTGTCGGTTAGTTGAGTTCCTCATTAAACTCATTCCATTGATAGCTTGATCAAAAGCGCTCTCGAAATTCTTCGCGCGGCATCTCGCCATTTCCTTGTTTTGATCGACATAAAATTTGTTTTCATCAACGCGAGCATTGTAGGCCCAGGCATTGTCAAAACAGCTGTAGTAAAATCCATTTTTTTCTAAAAGTGTGAAGGCCTGAAGGTAAGAAAAAAACCATAATCTCCTATGATCTTCGACGATATTGGCAGGACGAACGAGTTTAGAGCACTCATAAAATTCATTCGAATTTTTCAGATAAAAATCTTTAAAAAATGTGAGAAATTTATCGGCCTGTCCGTATTTTAAAGCACGAATTTTTTCGGATTCATCCCAAACAGAATCGTAAAGTTTCATACACCCAACTCGCCATTCATTGAGCTTCACAAAATTCTCCGCAGTGACTTTTGATGATGTTTTGTTGAAGTAAGCGAGTGAATCTTTCAAATTTAATTCACGTGAAATGCGGTAGGCCGGATAAACTTTTCCACCAACTTTGTGGTAGCCGTTCATATTAGTCAGGATGCCGCGCGCATAGCTCCAGTCGATCTTATTTTTTAATTCAGTAAAATTATTTAATGAATTATAACGCTCATCACGAGGACTCACTCCTACCAACATTTGCGACGGTTTCCATTTTTCGGTCAGGTCACACGGAAAATTTTCGCAATGGTCAATCACCAATGAACCTAGAATGCGGGCATTATCAAAGCGCACAGGCTGTTCTTTAAACGGCTCAATAGAATCTTTATCTGAGATAATAAGAATTTTCATCGGCTCTTTATTTTGATCGTAAATTCTCGGAATAATCCCCATTGTAAAATTCGGAGTCATGAGATCGCCGCCGTAATTTTTCCAGATATCATCCTGCGCGCAGAACTCTCGTTCCCTGTAAAGTTTCCCAGAGTAAAGATCAAAATCGTAAAGGTATTTTGTGTCGGCAGGATTCGTTACAAAATAATGAATGCCGTAATTGTCAGTCTCTTTATCTTTAAAATTTCCGATCATCGGATCAATATCAAAAAATGGATTGGTGACGATCGCATCGCTGTCGTCTCTATGCGCGAATCTCGGCGGTAACTTATTCCACGAAGCTCTGATCACTCTATCGTCCGCTTTATTTTCTTTTGGCGCCGTTTGCGCACATGAGTAAAATAAAAAAGCACTTAAACTTGTGAGAAGAATCGATTTAGTTATGTTTTGTAATTGACAGATAGTCATAAATTTCTCACAATCCTAGTTCTTCCGATATCTCGTTTTTAGCTAACCTATAATGTGCCTGGGTGGTGGAATCGGTAGACACAGCAGATTTAAAATCTGCCGACTTTTACCGGTCGTACGAGTTCAAGTCTCGTCTCGGGCACCATTTT
>JACMNL010000022.1 GCA_014378525.1 Bacteriovorax sp. | reverse complement strand
TTGCAAGCCTCCGTCTTTTTGTATCGTAACTGGAGTTGTCCCGTCAGATACTGAGGTAGAATCATTCTTCCCCATTTCAATTGTATCAACTTTCTTGTCAATTTTATAGCTAGGCAAATTATGGTGGATGCGGTTGGTCTGTGCCTCATATTGCTTCAAACCGAGCTCCGTACGCATTCTTTTAGGATAAATCTGGTTCAAAATCATGTCCTGAAGCCCTAAATTATTTTGTTGTGTCAGGGATTTGGCACGATCGCTCTTTTGCATGGACTTGTAATAGTCCATTCCGGCGTCGTTTTCACCATCGCTGTTTTCTTCAACTGTCTTGTTCATTTGATCAATCATCATTTCAGCAAACTGTTGTTCCATGTTGGCCGCTACTTCTTTGTATTTTGCAGGAATGTATTTGCGGTCGTCGATGCGTTGACCCTGTTCAGTAGACAGAGCTTTCGGCCTGTTGTTTTCGACGGAAATTCCGGTGTTGACCGGTGGATTAGCACCAATTTTGGGATCACTCATTTAGACTCTTCCTAAGTTTATGAGATCAATATCTTAAAAATTTTATCATCAATGAGCGATCAAATGCTAGCTATAAAATTTACAATCGTAAGCTCTTAAATGAGCTCGATTTCTCCCACCAGAGCACCATCGCGCTTAAGTGTTTGAAAGATTGAAATCAAGTCTTCAGGTCCAACGCCGAAGGCATTTAAGCTTTTGACTAATTCACTCAGGGTTGTTCCTTTTTCCATGTAATACATTGTAGCGGGTTTAGCGGATTTAGCATCGCCGTCACCTTTGACTTCGATATTCAGGTCGCCGTGGCTGATGGCAACTGGTCTCACCATTACGTCTCCGCCAGCTACAATCGTTCCTGTTCTTTCATTGATGACGATTTTTGCAGCAGAGTCAGTGTTCACTTTAAAGTTTTCGATGATCGCCATTAACTGCACGATGTTTCTTTCGTACTGATTAGGGACTACTAAATCGATGGTCGTAGAGTCTTTTGCCGAAGCAAATTTTCCACCCAGTTCTTCATTGATGATTTTTTCAATTCTCGCAGCAGTAGTGAAGTCCGGATTGTTGAGTGAAAGTCTTAATGAATTCTTTTTTTCAAACTCAGTTAATACTTCACGCTCAACTGAAGCTCCGCCAGGAATAGTTCCTGTCGTTGCGAATTTTGCACCTTTTTTTAATCCACCGATTGAAAGTGGCCCGCTTGCTACGGCGTAAATTTGTCCGTCACCACCTTTAAGTGGAGTGACGAGTAATGTTCCACCTGCTAGTGAGGAAGCATCACCAATTGATGAAACAATTAAATCTACTTTTTGTCCCATGCGCGCGAACGGCGGAAGTTTTGCTGTAACAACAACGGCCGCTACATTCTTAGAACCTATTTCTGTTTTAGGATTGAGTCCTAATTTTTCAAACATTTTTTTCAGAGATGTATTTGTGATTTCTCCGCCGGCATCTCCCGATCCCTGAAGACCGATGACCAGACCATATCCGATAATCGGATTTTCTCTTACACCTTTAACTGTCACGATATCTTTTAAACGTGATGGTGCTGCAAAGGCAGAAAAAGATCCAAGTGAAGTGATTAGAAGTGATAGAGCGATGGCAGTAGCTTTCATGAATTACCTCACAACCGAAACGTTTGATTCTAAAATTGCATCAGAGCTTACTGAATCATCATCAGTAATATCTTTTCTTGAAACCAGTGCCTGTACTTCAACCATTCTCTTTCTATTTTTAAAAAGAACGTTTTTTCTTCCTTTGATTAATAAGTGTTCGCGGTTGATTTCTTCAACAACTACACCTGAAATACGGTCAGTATCTGCACCTGCTTCAGGTTTTGCTCCAGCTACTGGAGGAGTAACAGCTGCCACTGGAGCACCTGGAACTGCTTCTGGTTTTTTTTCAGCTGCAGCTACAGCGTCGTATGGATTTTCAGGGAATGCGCGTTTTAATTCCATTGTGATTTCGTTTCTCAGTTTAGCACCAACGTTAATCTGAACGATGTCACCTGATGATTTACTTTTGCTTGTTGCGAATAAAAAAGCATTTGGATTGCTTGAACCCCAAAGACTTCCATCTGTTCCGTTGTCAGTTAAGTCGCTTGCAGTTGTACGTTTAAGTGCAACACGTTCATCCTGATACTGACGTTTAACTTCCGGATTAACATTTTTTGCACTTTCTGTTGATACAACTCCGCGGCCTTTTGGCTTGTTATAAACAGAAGATGTTCTTCTTTTAGTATTTTTTCTGTACTGGTCGAACTGATCAGGTGGAGTTTGTTCGTCTTCAGCGGCCTCAGCACTTACGCGTTCCTGATGATCAAGATCTTTGTACATGCCATCCATGAAAGATCCACATGACGTAAGAAGTGATAGGGAAGAAACAAGAATAAGAGTTGCGATTTTCATAGTGTAATTTCCACTTTGTTATAGTCTACGACTTTTCCGGTAATATTTTTATTGTTCGGGCCTTGCAGTTCAACTGATTCTCCAAAACGGGCAGAGCGGATAGGCATTGCAGTTTTTTGAAGTAGGATGCTGTCACTTTTTAAAGTTACGCTTACAGGCGTTCCGTAGTTGATCAGATTCACTGCCTGGATATCAAAATTCGATACCACTGAATTCTGAACCAGAGTTTTGTTTGCTTTGTAAAAACCGATGTTGTCCAGGCTTGTAAGAGCGTTTTCCGGATTCATAGTCATGATTTCTTCATAGTAAAAATCTTTTGGATCAAGGCTTTTTTGTTGAAAGCTGATACTTCTGTTTGCTTTAACAACTTTAATTTTGGCCATGATTTTAGATGAAAACCAAAGAGCTCTGCTTGTATTTGAAGCTACGTTGGCGATATCAAGTTTAATTGTTTTTTCGCCAAAGCTCTGGCATGAGTCGCAGACAGCAGTAATTTGTTCACCTTCAACTAATCCAAGTGTACTCAGACCATTTAATGATCTTGCTTGTGTAAAATACAGGTTAGTATTCGGAAGAAGCTGGTCTCTGATCGTTGAACTTAAATCAAGTAGAGATAACTTTTTAGAAGTGAAGTTCAGATTAATATCAGAAAAATCTTTTTTTAGTTCTGTTTTAAGGAAATCTACACCGACTGTTCCTTCCGAAGTTGAAACAAGAGTGGCAAGTTTATTCGTGACCTCAGGTGAGCAGTCAGACTTATAAACAATGTCACGGGCCTGAAGAGCCTGGCCTGAAGTCAGACGGTATACTTTCGTAAACATTTCAACGTTGCAATCAGCAGCGTGAAGTGTAGAGCTCGCGAATAATAAAGTTAAAAGAAAATACTTCATCAAAAATATTACCTGATGTTGTTAATTGTTTGCAGCATCTGATCAGCTACACCCATTACCTTAGAGTTCATTTCATAGGCACGTTGTGCGCGGATAAGATCCGTCATTTCTGTCATCGGAGAAACGTTTGAAGCTTCAAGAGCTCCCTGCATAATCGCACCGACGTTATCGTTTCCGGGAATCCCCTGAACCGGTTGTCCGCTTGATAATGAAATTTGATAAAGGTTCTGTCCTACTGATTTTAATCCAACCGGGTTTACGAAAGTAAAAACCGGAAGCTGCCCGACTTCAGCAGGAGCTGCATTTCCTTTTGTAAAGGCCTGCATTTTTCCGTCTTCTGAAATGGCAACTGTCGAAGTATTTGGTGGGAAGTTGAAACCTGGATAAACTTTGTATCCTTGTTTTGTAACCATAACCCCTTGAGCGTCTACGTTGAAAGATCCGTCACGTGTGAATTTTAATTCACCGTTTGGCATTATAACTCCGAAGAATCCATCGCCGTTTACCATTAAGTCGAAAGGGTTGTTGGTAATTTGTGGAGCACCATTAGTGAATTCTTTTCTTACTGATGAAACTCGTGCACCGGTACCAATTTGTGTTCCGACATTATAGTTTGTTGAAGCTGAAGATCTGCTTCCTGCTTCCTGAATTGTCTCATACGTCAGGTCTTCGATTTCTGTGCGGCCTCTTTTAAATCCAGTTGTGTTAACGTTGGCAATATTGTTGGAAATTGTGCCGACGTTAGTTTCCTGCGCGGCCATACCAGAAGCGGCTGTGTTTAATGCTTTTAACATCGCCTGTGCTTCAGACATTGTATAAAAACTTACGGCCATTAAAATTATTTTAGTCGCTAAATGTTTTTTCAAGATTCAATCCCCATTAAAATTTCGAAATTTCGTTAACTGCTTTTGCACTCATGTTGTCGTAAGTCTTGATTACTTTCTGAATCGATTCGAAAGTTCTGTTCGCATTGATCAGGTTCGACATTTCTGAAACTGCGTTGACGTTTGATTGTTCAACGAAGCCCTGGTTGATGCTGGTCTTTATGTCTGCAATTTTTACGTTTTGTTGATCGGGATTGATGAAGAGTGAGTTCCCTTCTTTTTTCAGAGCATGAATGTCGTTAAATTCTGTGATCGCCATGTTTCCGACTTTATTTTCGCCGCTGTAAATTTCACCATCAAGTGAAATAGTAAATTTTCCGTTTGATACAGTGATTGCGCGCGCTTCAGGAGGTGTAGAAAAATTCATTTTTCCATCGGAACCTGCAACTGGAGGAGCGTCTTTAGATAAAACAAGGTAACCCTGATCTGTGACCAGTTTCCCTTGATTGTTAATACTGAATGATCCGTTTCTCGTATAACGAACACCATTCGGAGTCAGGACTTCGTAAAATCCCGGGCCGTTTAATGCGTTATCAAATGCGTTTCCTGTAGGAGTCAGCTGGCCTTGTTCGTGAAGAGTGTAGTTACCATCAACTTTAACGAAAGAATCTTCGGCGTTATAACTTCTATAAAAGTCTTCCGGCTTCCAGTCTTTTTGTGGAAGATCGATGCCTTGTTCCTGAGCTCCCTTGCCTTCCATTGCGGCAAGATACTCTTTAAAGACAACTTGATCTTTTTTAAATCCAGGCGTGTTCACGTTGGCGACGTTATTAGCGATCGTTTCAACGTTACGTTGCTGAGCAATTGCGCCCGATAATGGTACCCAAAGTTCTCTCAAAAGTTTCCTCCGATTTGAGATGACTATTAAACTAACTATAACGTGCGTGGTGCCAATATCCCTACATAGGTAAAATTATCCCTCTCAAAAGTCTTCCAAGTAAGTGCCCGATAATGTATCTTTGCTGGTAGAATAGATCATATATAAGCGGAAAATTTAGGATGATGGTGTGTAAGTTTTGACACATTATACAGGTCTAAAAAAGTCAGCTTTTACAAAAGAGGCATATTATGACGAAAAAGAAATCTTTTGAAGATTCATTAAAAGAGCTGGAAAATATAGTTTCAAAACTTGAATCTGGTGAACTCGCACTTGAGCAAAGCTTAGAGCAGTTCGAAGTCGGAACTAAGCTTTATAAAGAATGCAAAGACCAGCTTTCGATTGCTGAGAAAAAAATTGCACTATTAACAGACAGTCTAAAAGAAGAAGACCTATAGATGATAAATCGTTTACTACTGAGTTCTTTTTTAATTTTACTTGCAGCTTGTGGATCAATTCAACAATTGCCGCCTAAGCCGCCTGCAGGAACAAAGACAACTGTTACTCCGCCAGTTCAAAATACTCCCGCACAAGTTGATATGGGACTACCAGGTGAAATCGGAATTAACGGTGGAGCAACTCCACAACTAATTCCAAGTGAAGAAACTGTTCGCCTTGGCGACCGCGGAGGAGATATCTTTACTCCGGTGGATGAGTCGACAACAATCGGTCAGGGAGTTTCAAAAAAACTTCGTATCGGATTAGCATTAGGGCCGGGACTTTACCGCACTATCAATTACGTTTCCCTTTTAAAATTTTTAGAAAGACAAAACCTTCCACCGCAAGTGATTACAGGAACGGGTTTTGGTGCCATCGTTGCAGCTATGTATGCGACTGGGATGACTCCGGAAGTGATCGAGTGGAATTTCTACCGTTACTTCAAGGAAAAAAAGAAACACAGACCATACGAAGAATCATGGCTTGAAGAAGTGGATTCACTTTTACTGGAAAAGTTAAAAGGAAAAAACATTCAGGACACTCCAAAAAAGTTTTACATAACTCTTTATAGTATGAAGACGAAAAAAACTTATTATTTCGATAAAGGAAATATTCACGACCTGCTATTACTTAACCTTAGATTAAGCAATATGGTCGATCTGAGAAAACCAGGTACGCAATATACAGCTGCTTTTGAAAGCGAAGTGTTCAATGCCGGCCTGATGAAACGCCTTGGGGTTGATTTCGCCATCGGCGCAGACGTACTGGGAACAAAATTTGATTTCGAAGAGTCTAACGAATTTTTAATCGGAGTTTATGGAAAAACTGCGGGCAGAATCGTTAAACAGAAAAAAGGGTTTGATTACTTCTATTCAATTCCTGTTTCTAAAATGAGCCTCGACTCGACAGAAAACGGTGCTTTTTATCTTCTGAAAACTCAGGAGTATGTAGAAGCGCAGTCGGGATCTCTAAAAAAATTAATTCAACAAAAATTATCTTCAGCTAAAGCACAAGAGTAAACGGATTTACGAACAGGACTATCTATGAAGAGCTTGATCATCAAAATTATCTTCGCATTATTGGGAGTAGGGCTTCTTGCCGGAATAACCGGAGCAGTAGCGTTTACTTTTTTCAATCTCGATCTGCCAAAGATTGATAAACTTCAGGATTATAAACCTAATCTTGCTTCTCAAATTATTTCAAGCGACGGGGTTATTCTCGCGGAGCTTGGACTTGAAAAAAGAGAAATCGTCGAGATGAGCGAAGTGCCTCAAAGAGTTATCGACGCATTTTTGTCTGCTGAAGATGATAAATTTTTCGAACATAAAGGTGTCGATTACTGGGGTCTTGCCCGTGCCATGTTTGCCAACTTCAAAGCTGGTAAAGTTGTTCAGGGGGGATCTACGATCACTCAGCAGGTCGCTAAATCACTTCTGTTAACATCTGAGCGATCAGTGACTAGAAAATTAAAGGACTTTATTCTTGCCCAAAGAATTGAAGAGAAGTTAACTAAAAAAGAAATTCTTTATTTATATTTAAATCAGGTTTATCTCGGTGGCGGATACTACGGAGTAAAAGCTGCGGCCCGCGGTTATTACAATAAAGAATTAAAAGATATGACTGTTGCAGAGTCTGCAATGCTTGCAGGTCTTCTGGTTGCTCCCGGAAAATATTCTCCTTATGTAAATTCTCACGCAGCTAAAATGCGCCAAAAATACGTCATGGAACGTATGCACATCCTGAAAAAAATTACGGATGCACAATACAAAGCTGCTCTTGCTGAAAAAACTGTTTATAGAATTCGCGAAGACGAATTGAAAGCAGGTTATTTTACGGAATGGGTAAGACAAAAAGTTGTAGACGTTGTTTCAGAAAAATCTTTTTTAGTTGATGGATACAAAATAAAGACGACTCTGGACTGGAGTCTGCAAAAAGTTGCAGAGGAACAGATTCAGCGCGGGATTAAAGAGATTGATAAGCGCCAGGGATATAAAGGACCTTTTGCCCACATCGGCGCTGAAGAATTTTCTAAGTTTGAAAAAGAAAACAGAAAAAAACTTTATAAAAATAAATCTTCTTTTTTCACGTTAAATGAAAAGAATGACCGCATTTACGAATTTACATATGATGATGCTGAATACGATAAAATGCATGAAGACTTAAACCGTTCACAAGTGAACTCGGGCGATCCGTCATTCATACCCGGACTAAGTCCGGTTGATAACATCGGTGAAATTTTAAAAGACAACGCTCAATACGAAGCTGTGATTACTAAAGTTGATGATGCTTCTAAAATGGTTCACATCTCTCTGGCCGGTTCACCGGGGATTATTCCTTTTGAGTATTTCAAATGGGCGCATAAGAGAGCAATCAGTGAAAACACTGCTTACTATCAGGAAGTAAACAAGCCTTCGACGATTTTACGAGTAGGTGATTTAGTTTTCGTACAGATGATAAAAAAATCTGTTCAGATCGCACCTTATCTTTCAAAAGACGGGACAGCGAATCTAAACAAATCAAAAAATGCATCACTGATTCGCGCTCAGAAATATATCCTTTGTCAGCTGGATCAGGTCGCAGAAGTTCAGGGAGCGATTTTCTCTGTTGATGCGAAGACCGGGGATATTTTAAGTTATGTTGGGGGAAGTAATTACAATACTTCTAAATTTAACCGTGTAGTTCAGGCGAAGAGACAGCCAGGATCTTCATTCAAGCCGATTCTTTATGCTGCTTCACTGGAGCATGGATATAATCCTGCAACAATCATCATGGATACTCCGGAAGCGATGCCAGGGTTCGACTCTGCTTCGAGCTGGAAACCGCAAAACTACGACAGAGAATATAAAGGGCCGGTCACAATGCGTGTGGCGCTTGAAGAGTCTAGAAACATTCCTACAATTAAAATTGCAGACAAAGTTGGTGTAGGAAATATTTTAAAATTTGCTGACAGAATCGGATTCAACGCAAAACTTGATCCAAATCTAAGTATCGCGCTTGGAACTTTCGGAGTTTCACCACGCGATATGGTTTTAACTTACGCGATTTTTGCCAATGGCGGACACTACATCACTCCGCGCGGAATCGTTTCAGTTATTGACCGCGATGGAAAAAAATATGTGATCAACGAAATTGATAAAGACGTAAAAATTCCTGCCGCAGTTACTGCAAGCGCAGATAAAACTGAAGACATTGGAGTGACACAATCAGGAAATCCTTTCACAAGAAATTTAGCCGGACGACAAGTTTATGATCCTCGTCTCGCATACGTTATGACTGCACTACTTCGAGGTGTTGTTCAAAGCGGAACAGGCGGAGCAGCAAGGGTATTAGGACCCAACGTCGCGGGGAAAACAGGGACAACAAACGATTTCATCGATGCATGGTTTGTTGGATTTACTCCAAATGTTGTAACTGCAGTATGGACAGGTTTTGATGATAACAAGACTTTAGGTTATGGAGAAACGGGAGGACGTACACCGGTTTCTGTATGGACAGAATACATGCGCGCAACTATTAAAAAATACGGTGATGACCCATATGAATTACCGGCCGGCGTTACTCAGGCATGGGTTGAGAAAAAAACTGGTAGGAGAGTTGCACCAAATTCACCAGGAGCCATCCTGGAGTCTTTCGCTGAAACACCAGCTGAATCATCTCCGACAGAAGAAGGTGTGCCAGCTAAAGTCGCAAGACCACTGGGTGATGACGAGTACTTCAACAACCAATAAAAGACTAAAATGTTTTTGTTAGGCCGAAGACTTGGAACTCCCTCGTATTCGGCCTAAACTTTCCTCCTTTTTCGCCGATAATACTCTATAAGAAATCGTCATGGTTGACGGCCTTTTGAGATTAGGGAAGAAAATATGAAACTACTAAAAATAGACCGCAATAAAATATCACTTTCACTATTATTTTCATTAACCATTCACATTGGGTTTTTGGCATTTGCTGCAAAAGAAATTCTACCACCAAATTTTTTCACACCAAAAGTTGCAGCTGTTAATCCTAATCAAAAACCAGGCTCAATCAGACTCGATGAAGTTAAATTCATCACGAAGAAACAACTCGCGGCCATTAAGCAAAATAACAACAGACAAATTGTAGCGACAGAAGAAGGCAAAAAAGAAAAACCTGTGAACTCTCGTTTTGCGGGGGAAAAAGACCAGACTTTTGAACGCCAGACTATTGCTGCAGCTAATGGAATTTTTAAAGAGGCCGGGAAAGGTAAAAAAGAAGGCTCTAAATCATCTACTGAGCAAAATGAACCTGTGATTAAGAAAGTGGCACAATCAAAGCCTAAAAAGGCCCATAAAGAGCTGACGATGAGCGATCTCGGCGGTTTCACGGTTGCTGATGCAGCTAAAATGGAAAAAGAAGTTGATGAGTCATTTGAAGCTGCCGCTAAAAAACTTGGTGAAGAAAAAAAATCTGCTGCTCTTGGTGTTGAACGTGGAAAAGCTGGTGTGAATGGCCTTGCTCAAAATAATGATTTCGTCGAAGAAGTTCCACTTGGAGACATGACGAATTTAAATACGACTGAGTTTAAGTATTATGGATTTTATCACCGTATTCGCCAAAAACTAGAGCAGCACTGGGGCTCATCTATTAAAGACAAAGCAAAAAATCTTTATCGCTCAGGGCGAAGAATGCCAGCGAGTGAAAACCTGATTACATCTGTAACTGTTATTCTCGATGATCATGGCCAGATTGTTGATATGCAAATTGAAGGAACTTCTGGAGTAAGAGAACTCGATCAAGCAGCGATCGAGTCCTTTAATAAAGCTGGCCCGTTCCCAAACCCTCCGAAAGGCTTATTAGTTGGCGGCAGGGCCACGATTCAATGGGGATTCGTAGTTAAAAGTTAATTAATGGATATTGTTTTTTAGAAGGTCTTTCAGTTTCCCGATTCCTTCCATAAGAACGTAGTCGTTCCAGATAGAATCTAATTCTCTAACAGTTTCAACGATTGAAATCGCAGCTTGATCCTTAGACATTTTTTCTTGTTCTGCTAAGTGATCGATCGCTACTAGGATTGAGTCCATGACAGCAGAGTTACAAATCTTTGCTAATCTTTCTTCGTAACTAGCATTAATTCTTTTTTCTTTGCTTTTAATTACAGCTGTATTTAAAAGCTGAATAGCGTCTTGTTTACCAGACATCATATAGTCGGAATCCCATTCGTTTCGTTTACGTTTATCGATGAAGACAGAAGTATGGAGTGAATAATTTCCTTCGTAAAGAATTTTTAAATAAAAATTTTTTTCCAGAAATCAATCGATGATGTAAAAAAAATGATGGAAAAAGTGTGTAAAAAATTAAGGTTATTTTAAGTTTTTCGCGGGGAGAATCTAAAAAGGAATGTTTCAGAAGAAACATTCCTTAAGTAAGTTATCGAAAGTTTTAAATTACAAAATTATTATAGCGTTGAAAGAAAATTTTGGTAGTCAGACGCAGAAAGAAGATTATTAAGCTCATCAGGATTGCTTAGCTTGACTTTAATCATCCATGCGCTTCCGTAAGGCTCTGTATTGCATTTTTCAGGAGCATTCACTAAATCTTTATTCACTTCAAGAACTGTTCCTGCGATTGGCGAGAATAGATCTGAAACTGATTTAATTGATTCAACAACACCAAAAGTCTGGTGGTGGTTAAGAGTTTTTCCAACCTCCGGTAGTTCAACGAATACGATATCTCCAAGGGCCGATTGTGCAAAATCAGTAATACCGATTGTTACAGTATCGCCTTCGATTTTTGTCCACTCGTGGTCTTTAGTATACTTTAGTTCTACTGGGATATTGTTCGACATTACTTGTGCCCTCCGTTGACGAATGCTTTCGCGTGAAAGTTCGCTTCATAGTTTGTATTTCTGATATTGATTAAGTATTTTTTATCTTTTGGAGCTTTTGATTTTTCAACAAGTGCTAAACATACGCCTTTACCTGTAACAACAGACATTGTTCCCGAAGTGACAGTTCCGATTTTCACTCCCTCAGCGTTTAACACTTCATAACCTTCGCGTGGAATACCGCGCTCAAGTGAAAGTCTCACTAATTGAAATTTGGGAGAGTATTCTGCCAGAGCATTTTTACCAATGAAATCCTGTTTATCAAGTTTCACAGTCCAGGCAAGACCTGCATCCAGCGGAGTTACGTCATCGTTGATTTCGTGCCCGTAGAGTGGATAACAGACTTCAACACGTAAAACGTCACGTGCAGCTAATCCACATGGCTTCACGCCGTTAAAAATGAGTTTATTCCATAGTTTTTTAGCGTATTCATCACTAGAAAAAACTTCGAATCCATCTTCACCAGTATATCCAGTGCGCGCGATGATAATTTTCTCACCTTCGTGGCTTGTTTCCAGAATTGAGTAGTATGGGAAGTCAGTTGGAAGTTTAATTCCAAAATCGCGTAGAATTAATTCTGCTTTAGGGCCTTGTAATGCCAGAAGAGAAAATTCTTTCGAGTGGTTTTCTAATTTAATATCGAAGCCGGAAGTTTTAGTACTAATCCAGTTCCAGTCTTTTTCAATGTTCGAAGCGTTTACACAAATTAAAACTCTGTCCGATGCTAACTTGTAAGCAATTAAATCGTCGATCACAGTTCCGTTGTCACGGCACAGTGGAGAGTAAACTGCTTTTAACATTTCAGCGTTTTGAAAATCGTTAGTCATGATGTGATCAACGAATTTTACAGCTTCAGGGCCGTGGACAAAAAATTCACCCATGTGACTAACATCGAAAACACCTGCGTGCTCTCTAACTGCCAACACTTCATCTTTTACTGAAGAGTACTGTAATGGCATATCGAAACCGGCGAACGGCGCCATCTTTGCGTTTAAAGCGAGATGATCTTCATGCAATGAAGTTTTTAATAGTGACATGTAAATCCTCATGGAAAATTAGTGCTAAAGAGATAACTTGTTTTTACTGGCTTGTAAAAGGTTTTGCGCCAATGAAACGATGGTCATCGGTCCAACTCCACCAGGAACTGGCGTGATTGCGGAAACCAAATTCACAACGCGTTCGTAATGAACATCACCACACAACTGGCCTTGAGCATCAGTATTCATACCGACATCGATAATGACTTGATTTTTGTTTGCAGAAATATAAGTTTCATCAATAAAGTTCGCTTTACCAATAGCGCTAACCAAAATATCGCAGCTTTTCGTCAGAGTTTTTAAATTCTCTGTTTGTGAATGAGCTAATGTAACTGTCGCATTGTGATTCGTCAGAAGCATTGCCAGTGGTTTACCCACGATCATACTTCTGCCAACGATAACTACATGTTTTCCAGCTACAGCTATCTGGCTTTCTTGCATCAAAGTAAGAATACCTTTTGGTGTACACGAAATAAAATCTTTTGAATCATTTCCATTTCTCATAAGAGCATAAAGATTTTCCGGATTAAATCCGTCTACATCTTTTTCTTTCACTACTAAATGGCCGACATCTAAATGCGAAAGATGTTTAGGCAGCGGTAGCTGAATGATACAACCGTGAACTAATTCATCTTTATTAATTTGATCAATTGTTTTTCTGAAATCTGCTTCTGAAATTTTTTCATCTAATGCAACGATTTCGCAAATAGCACCGATTTTTTCACAGTATTTCTTTTTATTAGCAGTGTAAATAAGACTTGCGGGATCTGAGCCGACGAGGATGACTTTCAGCTGAGGGAAAATGTTATTTTCTCTAAGCGACTTACATTCAGCCTTTAGGCCTTTAGTAATTAACTTTTTTACTGAAGACGAGTGAAGAATTTGACTCATGGGTGCATCATACAGATTTGAAGATGTTTTTACAAAGAAAAAAAACTTAAGTACGATTTAAATATCGGGGAATTTATTATGCCTTTTTATATTGGTCTTGGAATGCAGTTAGTTGGTTTTGCCTCTGTCGGATTGTGTCTTTTTGCAGGAATGGCAAAAGGTGATTACGGCAAGCTTGAATTGATTCAACTAATCGGTGGATCATTAATTTTTTACGTAGGAACTTTTATAAAAAACAGAAGCGGCGGTAAAGAGTGATCATTCTCGGAATTGACCCCGGGTCAAGAAAAGCAGGATATGCGCTCATCGATGTGCAGGGAAAAAAAATTTCCTATCTCGCTTCCGGCATAATGAAATATGATCACGTTGATGAATTTCTTGAACGTCTTGGAATGATTTATGAATCGTGTTCTACTTTGATGGACAGATATAAACCTGATGAAGTCGCGATTGAAGCTTTGATTTATGTAAAGAGCGTAGATGCCTTAAGTAAACTTGCTCAGGCAAGAGGTGCGATGATCGCAGCTTTTTCTCACTTGAGAAAAGGACATATTTTTGAGTATGCACCCAACGCAATCAAGTCATCGGTTGCAGGACACGGACACGCAGACAAAGAGTCGATTGATAAAGCGATGACAATGATGTTTGGAAAAATTAATTTCAAAACATCTGATGAGTCTGATGCACTGGCAATTGCCGTATGTCACGCACTCAACCGCAACATGAAAATGAAATTGATGGGGAAAACAATATGATTGGATTTTTAACAGGTGAAGTTTTATTTTCAGATGGAAATGAATCGATCATTCAAACATCAACTGGTATCGGATATCAAGTTTTTTACAATAAAGTTTTAGTCGAAGGAACTCAGGCAGCGATTTTTATCGCTCATATTATTAAAGAAGATTCTGAAACACTTTTTGGTTTCGGAAGTCTCCGCGCTAAAAAAATGTTCGAGATGCTTTTAACTGTAAAAGGTATCGGGCCGAAATCAGCTTACAATATGATCTCAAATTTAGGTGTTAATGAAATTATTAATGCAGTTAACTTAGAAGCGAAAGGTGTCCTTACAAAAGTTCCCGGCCTGGGAGCAAAAGGTGCAGCTCAAATCGTTCTGGATTTAACTGGGAAAATTGACCGCGTAAAAATGTACAGCGACTCAAATAAAATTGTGAGAGGTGGATTAGCTCCTGCAAACCTCCCGACCGTGATGAGCTTTGAAGAAGCTCCCTATATTGAAGAAGAAGTTGCAGTTGGTTCAGTGAACCAGCACGAAATTATGAATGACACTCTCATGGCCTGTAAAGAACTGGGCTTTAAAGAAGATAAAATTATACCAATCGCTCAAAAGATTTTAGGTGCAAATTTAATTACAAAACCAGAGCAGTTAATTCATCTGGTTCTTAAAGAATTATAATTATGATTTATGAAAATGAAGAAAGCGGCCGCGTAGTTACCAATGAACCTCATATGGAAGAGTTCAAGCATGAAGTGCTTTTACGTCCAACTGATTTCAGTGAGTATGTAGGCCAGAAAAAAGTCGTGCAAAATGTAGACGTGATGGTTGAGTCGGCAAAACTCAGAAACGCGGCAATGGATCACGCACTTTTATCAGGGCCACCCGGTCTCGGAAAAACTTCTCTGGCGATGATTATTGCAAAATCAATCGGTAGCGAACTTCACGTGATTTCCGGTCCTGCCATTGAGAAAAAAGGTGATTTAGCAGCGATCTTAACCAACCTTGGACCTCGCGATGTTTTATTCATCGATGAGATTCACAGAATGAATATTGCAGTTGAAGAAATTCTTTATTCAGCGATGGAAGATTACCGTCTCGATATTGTTATCGGACAAGGGCCATCTGCCCGCACGATGCAAATTCAGGTAGCTCCCTTTACTTTAATTGGTGCGACGACCAGATCAGGATTGTTATCGAATCCTCTTCGCGATCGTTTCATGGCACACTTGCATTTTGATTTTTATAATCACGCAGAGCTGGCCGAAATTGTCGGGAACAATGCTCACAAATTAAATATTGATCTTGATAAGTCTGCTTTAACTATGATCTCGGCATGTGCGCGTGGTACTCCGAGAATTGCCAACCGTATTTTAAGACGAGTACGCGATTTTTCACTGGTAAAAGGTGAGACGAAAATTTCTAAAGAATCAGTTGAAAGATCGTTGTCATTGATGGAAATCGATTCATTTGGTCTCGACCGTATGGACAGAAAAATTCTACGCGTGATTGAAGAGTACTATAAAGGAGGACCTGTCGGGATTGAAACACTTTGTGCAACTCTTGCGGAAGACCGTACAACGATCGAAGATGTTTACGAGCCGTATTTGTTAAAAGAAGGTTTCCTTTTGAGAACACCACGAGGAAGAGAAATCAGTCAGAAGTCTCGTGAACACATTCTTAAAAATAAAGATTAATTTATACTCGCTATATTTTTAGCGTTTATTAACAATCGCCATTACAATTTTTGAATCACAGATTAGTTTATTGTCATCGTTATAGATTTCAATTCTCCAGGTCTGTGAAGTTCTTCCAAGATAAATTGGCTTCGCAACACCACGAACGTGGCCTTTCGTTGCAGATCTGACATGTGTCGCTTCAATATGCTGACCTACGGCCATTTTTTCACTGGTATCAATACAAAGATTAGCAGCGATACTTCCAAGAGTTTCAGCGAGAACACATGATGCTCCACCGTGAAGTAACCTTGCTGGCTGGAACGTTCGTTCATCTACCGGCATTGTTCCTTCGAGAGTATCATCAGTTAGTCGAGTGAGTTCAATTCCTATATGGGAAACGAGGGTGTTCTCAGAATATTTTCGCATTTCTTTTAAGTCGAGATTTTCGTGAAACCAGATTTTAGACATAAGAAATTCCTAGAATAGAACGAAGCCGATTCCTGCACCGATACGGTCGATCGTAAGTTTCGTCGGGCCATCAAGCATGTGGCGTTTATAAATTATGTGATAAGTAAAACGGCTGTCGCCTTTGATACTTGCAAATAATAATAGCCTCTGCCCAGAGAACTTATCAATAGGATTCGTCGAAGATGTATCAGATTTAAGTGAAGTTGCGATACTTCCTTTGACCAGAATTTTTTGATCTTCCCAGAAAAAAGTTTTACCAACGCCAAGTGATTCTGATTGAAAGAAAGATCTTCACCTTCGATAAAAGCGGTTGTATTGAAAGTTGAGAACTGTTCGTGGTCCATACATAAAGAGTGAGTCCGACCCATGTTGCGAGTTGCTGGTATCCACTTGCACTCAGCATTTTATTGGTTTTATCGTGGAAGATAGTTACTCCAACTCTCGATGAAAGCGGCAGTTAAATTTTTTTTCATTTCATAATTTTAAACTGTGCCAGGTACAACTTGCTCTTCGGCTTCAACGGGGCTGGAAAACAGGCCAACCTAGGCAAAAAAAGATAAAACTGCTTGTTTTACCGCTAGATCGATTGTGTGCAACCTATCTATCATAACATCGTTTAGACACCTAACGGTTTGAAATTACGAAATACCAGACCCATATAATGGGCAATTTTCAATTCAAATCCACGAAAAATTACACTAAGTACTGAATTTTCCCTATGAAAAACAAATCTATAGTAATATGAAACCCGGGCAGTCAGGAATTTCACCGGCAACTTTTTTTTCTTTAGCCCTCATCTTTACGGGATTATAATATTTCTAGTTGCCAAAAAACTTAGCGACTATTAAATTATTAGAACTACTACACTTATAGGTAATTTGAACGAATGTTAAACCAACGCACTATCGCGAAAAAACTTTCCGTAACTGGTATCGGTATTCACTCCGGTAAAAAAGTTACGTTAACTCTGCACCCTGCAGAGGCGGATTTTGGTATTCAATTCAAACGCACAGATATTCCAAACGCACCAATTCTAAAAGCGACAGCTGAAACTGTTGGAGCAACAGAAAATAATACTACATTAGGTGGCGGACAAAATGCTGTTCACACTGTTGAGCATTTACTCTCGGCTTTCTACGGATTCGGAATCGATAACGTATACTGCGAGATCAACGGACCTGAAGTTCCAATCATGGATGGTTCCGGTGCATCTTTCGTTTTCTTATTAAAAGAAACCGGGATTGCTACACTTAACAAATCAAAAAAATTCTTAATCGTACTTGAAAAAGTTCGCGTTGAATTCGACGATAAATGGGCGGAGATTGAGCCATCTTCAAAACTCATCATCGACTCGACAATTGTTTTCGCTCACCCGACAATTAAAACGCAAAATAAAGTTTTCGAATTCTCATGTGAAAACTATATCAACGAAATCGGCAGAGCACGTACGTTCGGTCTTCTAAAAGACGTAGACGCACTTAAGAGAAAAGGCCTGATCAAAGGCGGATCTCTCGACAACGCTATCGTTTTAGATGACTACAAAGTAGTAAATCCCGAAGGCCTTCGTTTCACTGACGAATTCGTACGCCATAAAATCTTAGACACGGTAGGAGATATCTCTCTGCTTGGTTATGAGATCGCGGGAAAAATTACGACTTACAAATCAGGTCACCACGTTCATAATCTTTTATGCAGAAAGCTTCTTGCTACACCATCTGCTTACGAAATCGTTTCAGCTGCCTCATTAGAACGCGAGACAGTAGAAGCATTCACACTCCCCAGAGCTTTACAACCTTCGTTCCATTAGTTAAAAGTTTGTAGCACACCACTCAATTTAAACAACAAAAGGTATTTCATATGAAACTTTCTCAAGGTTTTTGGCAAACGTATAAAGAAGTTCCAGCAGACGCTGAGATCGCTTCTCACCAGTTAATGATCAGAACAGGACTCATCCATAAATCGGGTGCAGGCCTTTACAACTATCTACCAATGGGCCTTCGTTCAATTAGAAAAGTTGAAAAAATCATCCGCGAAGAATTAGATGCAATCGGATGTTTTGAAATCACAATGTCTGTCGTGACTCCTGGAGAGTTATGGCAAGAGACAGGACGCTGGGATAAAATGGGCGGCCTTATGCTTCGTTTTAAAGACAAAAAAAATGCAGACCTTTGCATCTCTCCAACTAACGAAGAAACTGTTACAGATATTTTTAGATCGACAGTAAAGTCTTACAAGCAATTGCCAGTAACACTTTATCAGATCAACACAAAATTCCGAGATGAAATCAGACCACGTTTCGGTTTGATGAGAGGACGCGAATTCACAATGAAAGACGCTTACTCTTTCCACTTGGACAAAGCGAGTTTAGATATTGGTTACCAGGCCCTATACGATGCTTACACTGCAATCTTCACACGCTTAGGATTAGAATTCATTCCAGTCGAAGCAGACGGTGGAGCGATGGCGTCAGCTGATTCAAAAACTCACGAGTTCCAGGTTGTCGCAAATTCAGGTGAAGATTTAATTATCTATTCACAAGAAGCTCAATACGCAGCTAACATTGAAAAAGCTCAGACAAAAAGAGTTCCAACTACTTTCGACATGAACACAACTGCCATGAAAGAAGTTGAAACTGTAAAAACTGAAACAATCGATGCCGTAAGCAAACTTTTAGGAATAACTGCAGCTCAAAGTTTAAAATCTATGGTCTACACAGCAACAACAGGTGATAAGTCTAAATTAATTTTAGCAATGGTTATCGGCGACGACTCAGTCAACGAAATCAAACTTTCAAATTATTTAAAGTGCGACCATTTAGCAGCAACTACAGAAGATGATCTTAAAAAAGCAAAACTCTGGAAAGGATATATCGGTCCAGCTGGACTTGAAGATCAGTTGGAAATTATCTTCGACAACGAAGTAAATCTTGATGCTTTTTACGTAATCGGCGCGAACAAAAAAGATGCTCACGTGACAGGCTTCAATCCAAAACGCGATATCAAAAAAATCACGCAAGCTGATTTACGTTTATCAAAAGCAGGCGACTTAACTCTCGACGGAAAACACACTGTCGTTGAAAAACGTGGAATTGAAGTCGGCCACGTTTTCCAGCTTGGTGACAAATACACAAAAGCGATGAAAGTCGGAGTCCTTGATCAAAACGGAAAACTAGCAACTCCATTAATGGGTTGTTACGGAATCGGTGTAACGAGAGTTGTAGCCGCGGCTATTGAACAAAACCACGATGCCAACGGTATCGTCTGGCCAAAATCAATCGCACCATACGATGTTTACTTCGCTACAATTGTAAAAGCTGAAGAGTTTGCAAAAATCGCAGACGAAATCTATGCCGATATGAAAAAAGCAGGATTAGAAGTTGTCTACGACGACAGAAATGTAGGCCCGGGAAATAAATTTAAAGACTCAGACCTTTTAGGATTGCCATACAGAGTAGTCTTAGGAGAAAGAGACTTTGGAGCTTCCGGAGAGTTGGAAGTCATCGAAAGAAAAACCGGAACAATTACAAAAGTAAAAAGAGAAGACTTAATTTCGACTCTTAAAAACTTACTTAAATAGGATCTCATGGAAAACTTAGACCACGACATGATCATCGGAATTCACAGCATCGCTGAAGCAATTAGAAATCCTGAAAGACAGATTTTTGAAATTGTAGCGACTGATGAAGGCTTCCAGGAATTTAAAAAAAGAAGTGGTCTTAAAGAAAGTGAAATACCTCTTACTAAAGTGCGCTGGCTGGAAGGCCATGCACTTCAGGAGGAAGCAAAAAGAATTTACCAGGAAATGGAATTAGAGTTCCAAAGAGTTCCATCTGGAATTTTTATGTTGGTAAGTCCGATTAATATTTATGAACCAACATGGATTTACGAACAACTCGAAAGCAGAATCCCAATTAAAATTCTCGCTCTAGATCAGGTCACAGATGCACACAACGGCGCTGCCATCATGAGAACTGCTGCATTCTACGGAGTAGATTGCGTGCTACTTTCTGCTCGCGGAAATTTCGGAACAGGCCCTGGCTTTTCACGAATCGCTTCAGGCGCAACTGAATATGTAAAAATTGTAAAATGTTCAGGGCTTCCAAAAGCACTGACAAAATTAAAAGATCTCGGCGCAATTGTCGTCGGATTATCTGAACACGCGACAGGTGACCTCGGAATAATCGATACAAAAAAACCAATTTGTTTAGTTCTCGGCGCTGAAGATGTGGGTATGTCACATGCTGTTAGCCGTGTTGTTGAGACTACAATTTCCTTCAAACCGCAGGGAAAAATCAAATCACTCAACGTTTCAGTCGCCGCAGCAATCGCGATGGAAAAAATTTTTGGCGCAGTTTAATCCAAAAAATTGTAAAAAAATTATTGCCATTAATAGATCAAACGATTATAAATTACCCCTAGCATAGCGGTTAGATACTGTACGCTGACTTAGCTCAGTTGGTAGAGCATCGGTTTTGTAAACCGACGGTCGTAGGTTCGATTCCTATAGTCAGCTCCATTGTTTAATTTTTTAAGGCTGGTATTTGAGGAGAGGTTGCCGAGCGGCCAAAGGCAACAGACTGTAAATCTGTCGGAGCAATCCTTCGAAGGTTCGAATCCTTCTCTCTCCACCATTTGCTACTGCTACTAAATTACCAAAGTTTTTTCTCACGCGCGGGCGTAGCTCAGTTGGTAGAGCGCCACCCTTCCAAGGTGGATGTCGCAAGTTCGAATCTTGTCGCCCGCTCCATTCTCTACCCAAATATTTTTATCTAGTTTTATCTTTTAAATTTTTGGGCTCTAGTGGCTCAGTGGTAGAGCACTCCCTTGGTAAGGGAGAGGTCATGGGTCCGATTCCCATCTGGAGCTCCACTTTTTCCTCTGGACAGTACAATCCTTCACAGGCATACTGTTGACTTAATTTAGAACCCGTTATAATTCCGTATAAAAATATAATTAATTCTTTTTAAAAATTATAAAAGAATAATGTAAAGGAGAGCTCAGATGGCTAAGGAAAAATTCGACCGTACAAAACCTCACGTTAACATCGGAACTATTGGTCACGTAGATCATGGTAAAACGACATTAACAGCAGCGATCACAATGACTATGGCAAAGATCCATGGTGGATCAGCGAAATCAT
>JACMNL010000134.1 GCA_014378525.1 Bacteriovorax sp. | reverse complement strand
AGGTTGAAAATTTCAACTTAAAGATGTCTCCGACACGCTATGTTTCGTTTGAAATTGTGCGTGCACAAAATTCTAAACTTCCAACTCTACTTTTCATGCCAGGTGTAAACAGAAGCCTACTTGCTAATGATGAAGCATTAGAAAAATTAGCAGCTCTGGGTTTTGGTATTGTGACGATGAACTTTTCAACACAACCATTTTCTGTTTCTGCGTTACCAAAAGATGCGAAACCTGATTTTAGAACAACGACATACAAGTTAGATGATTTAAATACAGAAGTCCTTGCTCTATCAACTGAATTAAAAAATCACTTTGATGTTAAAACTATTATCCCGGTTTCAATTTCATTTTCATCTGCAGTTTCTTCGACACTACAAACTTTTCCGTTAATCATTGATGCTGTTCCAATGACTTCTTCAGCGGCAGTTAATCCGGACCTTGAAGCGTACATTAAATACCTTCACTCAACTGAAATTTTTAATCCTATTTTTGGACCTGCTATCACACGTTCGATTTTAGACCAGGCCTACGCTTCAAAATGGCGTACACAAGTTGACAGCATTACAGAAGAATTTAATCTGAACGTAGACCGCAAAGCTGACATGGTAGAAGGATACACAGTTTTCAGCCGTGCTTCAGAAGGTTTCGTTTGGGATCTTTCAAAAACTTCTAAAGATACAAGACGCGTTTTTATTTTCGCTAGAAACGACTCACCTTCACTTCTTAAAAATCAGCTTGAACTATTTTTAAAGGTGCTTGATACAACTCCAAATGCTCTGGCATTCATGATCAATGATTCAGGTCACGTTGTTCCAAATGAGCAGCCAGAAGCGTATGCAAACGTTCTGACTTACCTTCTTACTAAAGACTTCAAGAATGTTTCAGGAATTTTTGATATTAAGCCGGGTTCTGATAAAAATAAGATCTTCACTGGTGCTGAAGCCAAAAAATACATTCAGGATATTCTAAACACTCTATAATCTTCATTCTTTGAGTGGAGTCTGTAATCTTTACCAGACTCCACAAAATTTATCTAAATTCATTCATAATCAAGCAAACATTTAACGGGGCCATTAGAATGAAAAAATCTTTTTTAGCATTGTCAGCTTTGATGCTTCTAGCTTCTGCAAATTCATTTGCAACAACCTATTCAACTCCAGGGCACGAGTGCAGAGATGAAATCGCTACTCCGGGCCTTACTTGCATAAATCCGGTTGGTGGTGCTGACGTTAGACTTTATATTATCGAATTTCAGACTTGTAAGGATGGAAACATAAGTGAGCTTGACCGTTCAATCCTTGGGATGAATGTTGTTTCTCAAAAACGTGTTGATGATATTCACACAATCGATGCTGATAACATTTCTATTCAATATGCTGAGAAAAGAATTTTAATCGATGCTAAAAACAGAGTTGATGATCTTTCTTTTTTAATGCCAAAGACTGCAACCATCGTTGATGGTGACCAGACTATCGAGATGAGTGTTAGTGATAAGACTGAACCTGATTATGAAGGTTCACTTGATTCTCATTACGTTGGGGCGTTTAAGCTTTCTAAAGCGAATGGGAAAGTTGTTAAGGGTAAATTAATTTGTTCTGTTAATCGTTAATATTACAATTTGAGACTGATAAATAATTGTCAGTCTCAAATTTTTTTATTCTTTAATCGCATTTTTACTAGTTACTATAATATTCTTACAAAGCTCTCGTTGTTTATTCGGACACATCTTCGTTGCATTATCCATAACCTTTCTCAAGTCACTGCCATCATTTGATGGACTCAAGTGACTTAATAAAAAATATGTGGCCTCTTTATTTTTTCCGCCAACTTTAATTGTTCTTACAAAATCCAGAATTAAGGCCTGAACTACAATGTGAGACATTGATTCTGCAAAGGCACCATCATCACATTTAGTGATACGACTGGAGTTGTAGATTTTATTGAACGATGAAAAATTATACAACTTTTTGCTCATAATTTTTAGTATTGTATCGTCAAGTGGCTTACATCTGTCTGCAGTCTGAGAGTAAACATTTGATGTAGCAAAGAAAGCTAAAAGAATGATCATGATTTTCATTAATTCGTCTCCACTTTCGTTGCAGTGAACTGAGTACTCATACTATTTTTAAATTCTATAGTCAGAGTTGAGATTGTATTTTGCAATTCATATCTATATTCGATCGTATCTGCTGTTTGTTTGCTTGGCTTTCCAGTTAAGCGTTTAACGATATCCGGAGACATTCCTAAGCTTGTTTTATGTAGAGTAATTTTTCCTTTGATGGCCGATGATTTTTCGCAAATTTTGCTCAGTATATATGGTGCCTGAGGACTGTTAACTGATATCGCATTCACTACATGCTCAGCTCCACCCATCTCACCAGACTCAAAAGCAATCGTCGCTCCATTCGAGGCCTTCAAACAGATCGCATATAAAGAAGCACCGGCATCACCTTCGTGATAGATTTCTTTGCTTTTGAATTTATCTTTTACTTCGTTAAGAGTTGTCTTTCCGATCATCACACCTAAAACAGTGAGTTCGTTGTCTGGCTGTTTTTTTGCGATTGAATCTTTTGCATCTTCTGCCATCGCTAAATTAAAAAGAGAACTGAGAGTAAGAATCATAATTATTTTATTCATAAACATATCCTTGAAATGCAATTGTTAGAGGCCGTAAGTTCTTAAAATACTAAACTGTCCCTGCTAAAAAAGCCAGAATGACACCATCACTTTTAAAATCCCGATTAAAAGTGTCAGATCGATTCCAAAATTGACTAAAATGGTTGGCACCGTGATTGCTCTACAGAAGGAGCCGGTGTTCACTGGCTTTTTTCTGAGGGGGAAAAATGAATTTTCAAAAGCTGATGCTTTCTACACTTATCGTCGTATCTTCTCTTTCAACAACATTACATGCACAAGACAATATTGGATGGGGACCCGGATCGCGTCCTGGAAATCAAAATCAACCTCGAGATCCACACGATCAAAGAGATCAGCAACAACAAAGAGATCCATGGTCACATGATCGTGATGACTCTAGCGATGTTGAACTTCAAGTCAGATCATATTTTCAAAATCAAGCTCGACTTGATTTAATCAGAGATGCATATATCCGCTCACAACTTCAAGGACAGTTAATTCAATCAGTGGTGATCACTGCTTCAACTCAGGATGGATTTGGCCAGGCCCGTTTACTAATCAATGGCCAGTCTGCTGATCAGGGACAAAGAGTTGCCCGTCAGATGATGGAATACACTTTTAGAGTAGATCCATTTTCAAATTCTGTTGGTCAGAGTTTGAGAAATTTAGAACTTGAGATGAGAGGGAATTTTTATGTTGAGAAAGTTGTCTTTAATGTGCTTCAGAATAGCGGTCCTTCTTGGCCTGGCCCAGGGACTCCAACTCAGCCATCGCAAACTGATGTTGTCAGACAACAAGTTAATCAAAGTATTCAAGGTGAAGGAGGACTGCAGCTCTACAGACTGTTTAGTCTCGGGACAGACAGACAAGGTCAGGCTTTAAGAAGAGTTTCAGTTCGTGCTCATGCAATGAGAGGATTTTCTCAAGTATCACTCTTAAAAAATGCTGAGCAATCTGCAAGTATGCAATCAATCGGTGGTGCTTCAACACTTTTATCAATTGAAGTTGGTGGTTTAAGAATCGGTCAGGACATCCGCGATCTAAGATTATATTTCAGAGGAGATGTAGTAGTAGAAGAAGTAAGTCTTGAGTTCGACAGAGCTGGTGGAGGATTTCCAATGCCAGGTCCGGTTTTAGAAAACAGAATTGAGCAAATCGTTAACCAAAGATTATATGAAACTTCAGGAGTTGCACTTACACAATTACTAAGAATCGATCCGAGACAAAATAACAGAATGGTTGATTCAGTAGAAATTACGATGAGAGGATCAGACTACGGAACAAGACTTAGCTTATGCCAGCTGGTTCAAGGTCAGTCGAACATGAATTGTGGAGCACAACAAATCATGCAACCGGGAGCTCAAAGAATACTTTTATCATCAGTGAATTTTGCAAGACTATCAGAACTTAATCTATCAGTTAGAATGGGAATGATCGACATTGAAAGAATCGTAATCAACCTCAGATAATCATTTCCCCTTTTAATCTCCCACACACGTCTTTAAGGGCCCCTCATCACAGGGGCCCTTATCTTGTTAGAAGCGTATGTTGATACCAAGTGATGGCTGCAATTCATAATCTTTTAAATTTGGTTCGTTCGTTGGCGTGTAGGTCGCAAGAATTTCTGCAGTTAAAGCAAAAAATTGTGAGACGTGAATCGTAAGACCTGTACCAATGTAAGGCTGTACTTTACTGCTGTCCGATTTTGTTGAGGCCGCAGTTCCTACAGTTTTTGTTTCTTCGTTTTTTCTATACTGGGCACCACCGCGAAGGTAGACGCTGGAAAAAGATGTAAATGTGCTTTCGCCTCGAAGACCAATTCTGATTTTATCTTCACTGTCTTTATAAGATGTATTTGTTGCAACATCATTATTTGTATCCTGCGCATGAGTGTATTCAACTTCAAGGGCCGATATCGGAAATTTATAGACCAGTCGTGCACCATAGATCGCTCTCGTTTTCATGTATGGTGTCGGTTGAAATTTTTGAACGCGTTCTAATCCGACAATCGGAGTGATGCTTAACTTTCCTTTCATATCATCAGCGAAAGAAGTTAGAGGCATGAGAATAATGGCCAGGTAAAATAATCTTTTCATGTGGTCTCCTACAATTTGAAGTTCAGGTGGATTTGATCGACAACTTGATTCATCTCTCCCCACTCACGAATTTCGTCCAGGAAATAATATTTAATCGGACCTTCAGGAGAAAATAAAACTCTCTGGGGTCTGTAACGGAAATAGTTGTACTCAGGCCAGCCGTATTTTGAATCCAGAAACGACATACTGTCGACTCCGATATAATTGCAGATACCTTCGGCCCAGATGTTATTGACGATGACACCTTTCATTTTAGAGAAAAGATAAATCATCTCTTTGCTGTCTGATCCTCTTTGCATATAAAGATCATTGTGACCAAGATCGATGCTGGCAAATAAATCAGAAATGCCGCCTTCATCTTCCATCGACCAGATGGCAAACTTTTGTTTCTGAAAACTATCAAAGAATTTTTTCCACATATCAATTTGTTTTGAAACGTTGGCAAAATTATCGAGCATAATCATAATAAATTTCGGCTGCTCCGGTTCCTGAAAAAGTTTTTCAATGCTGGCGATCGGCTGCCCCGTCTCACGTGACTTGGAAATTCTCACATCGCTAAAACTCTTGTTGAGATATAACTCAAGTAACTTCATCGCTTTCTTTTCCACTGAAAGATTTGATGAATCAGGAAATTTTTTTGTCAGTAGATATTTATTCCACTTCACTTCATAACCAATTCTTTCTTTCGCGCGGAAATTAAATCCCATGAAAGCTGAGTTGAGTGAATTTTCCAGATCAAAAAAAAGATCTATATTAAAAACATCGTGCATGTTTGCACAATAGTGATGAGTTTCGATTAACGTGAGTTTATTTTTTGGTCTTTCATAAACTTTAATTTTAAACGGGATGTAGTTCAGTGCTTGTGAACATCCTTCTTCAACAATGATATTGATCTCCGCCTTCGGAAATTCTTCACCGAGTGTTACGACAAAGGGAAAACAACTGATCACATCATTCATTGCTCTAGGGAATTTTACCAGGATCTTTCTTACTTCTTCCATTTCCATAAACTTGGGTCCTTAAAACGAAATTCATATAATTTTGCAAAATCTTCTAATTTAGATTCTTCTGTAGGCGGAACAGCTCTCACCATTTTTTTTAATTCATCCCACTGAAGTTCAGAACGCAAAAGATCACTCTCAACCTTAAACTGTTCACAGCGGTCAAACTTTTGCTTGGCCTTGAAAATTAATCCACGTGCCCCAGTGAGATTACTTTCACGGTAGTGAATCATCGCAGCTGCGACCTGAATCACTGCCCAATAAACATTTCTAAGCGGGCCGGGCTCTTCCAGCCAGTGGTGCTCCAGATCTTCATGGCACTCCCAATATTTCTGAGCGTTAAAACAGAGAATTCCCTGCTCCATTACAGCTAAGTGGGTTTGATCGAATTGACTCATTTTTTGCCTGTGTGAGAGAAACTTGGTATCTTCATAATCTACAACCTATTCTACATTTTTTTATGGAAATATTGTTATGTCGGAAATTTCTGATCAAATTCAAACGCTAGTACCCGACTATGTTCGTAGTCTACAGACTTACCAGGCAGGCAAGCCTATCGACGAACTTATCCGTGAAAAAGGTTTAACAAGAATCTCTAAACTAGCGAGTAATGAAAATCCGCTTGGCCCTTCTCCCTATGCCATCAAAACTATGACGAATGCTTTGTGGGATGTTCATCGTTATCCTGACATGAATGCTTACATGGTGAAAAAAGCACTCTCGAAGTTATATAAATTAAAAAACGAAAATATTATTTTAGGAAATGGCTCTGAAGGAATCATGGCCTACATTGCCCGTGCATTTATTTCTCCCGGGCAGGAAGTACTTACAAGCCAGAACACTTTTATCGGGTTTAGCATAATTATCCGAAGTGTAGGAGCAAATTTAAAAACTGTTCCTTTAACAAAAGATTATCGTTTCGATGTTGAAGCTCTTGCTAAAAATATTACGAAAAAAACCAAAGTCATTTATATCTGCAATCCGAACAATCCAACGGGAACATATATTAACAAAACTGAATTTGATTTTCTAATGTCGAAAGTTCCGAATCATGTTCTTGTGATATTAGACGAAGCTTATTTTGAATTTGCCAATGGCCACGATGATTATCCAAACTCAATGGACTATCGTTACGATAACGTATTAACACTGAGAACTTTTTCAAAAGCCTACGGCCTTTCTGGCATTCGTATCGGTTATGGATTCGGCCACGAAGATTTAATCGCAAACCTTTCAAAAGTTAAACTTCCTTTTGAACCAGGATTGATTGCACAGATGGGTGCAGCTGGTGCGATTCACGATAAACCACATTTAAGAAGAACCATTGTTAACAATGACAGAAGATATAAAGAAACTTTTGCATTTTTAGTTAAGCATGAATTCAATCCAATCAAGTCTGTAGCAAATTTTATTGCTTTCAAGACCGGATCAGACGCAGCTTCTCATTACATGTTCGAAGCACTTCTTAATCATGGAGTCATCATTCGTCAGCTAAAAGCTAACGAGATGCCAGAGTATGTACGAGTTTCACTGGGAACAAAAAGAGAAATGAATCATTTCTTTAGAGCGATGGAAGATATTCTTCCTGAATACAACATTCGTTTCGGGAGACCAAAAGCATGAAAATCGTAACCTATTTACATCGTCATGCTCTTGGAACAGAAAAACGTCTTGGGATACTTGTCGATGATAAAACAATTCTCGATCCCAATCTGGCTTTTTCCTGCGACTTTGAAAGAGAGAACCGTTTCAATCCACGTGAACGTGCGAATACTCACTGCCCTTCATCACTTAACCAGCTTCTTCGTTTAAGAGAAAATCCACTGGAGATTTTACATGAGGCTTGGGGATTGATGATTTTCTTTGAGAAGTGCGGAACTCGTTCGATGAAGGATGGAACAAAATTTTTAATTAAAATTTCAAAAGATATTTCGCTAACAACTCCACTTGATAAAATTGAAACTTACCGTGATTTTTTTGCTCATGAAAAACATGTTGCAACTGGTTTCAAGAAAAGGAATGAGCCGATTCCTCCTGCCTGGTTTGAACTTCCTGTGTACTACAAGGGAGCGACTGCCGGATTTATCGGTAACAATGAAGAAATTTTATGGCCTTCATACACTGACCTGCTTGATTATGAGCTAGAGCTTGGAATGGTTGTTGGTCTCGATGGCTACAACATTAAAGCCAAGGATGCACACAAACATATTTTTGGTTTTACAATACTGAATGATGTCTCTGCACGTGATATTCAAAGAAAAGAAATGACCGTAAGACTAGGCCCTGCCAAGGCCAAAGACTTTTGTTCTGTTATTGGTCCGGTCATTGTTACAGTAGATGAATTCGATTCATCAGAACCGAATCTGCTCATGACAGCAAAAATCAACGGTAAAGAATGGTCCAGAGGACAGTCAGGTGATTCGCATTTTACATGGGCACAAATGCTGGAACATGCTTCACGCGATGAATGGATTCTTGCAGGAGATTTTTTCGGGTCAGGTACTGTTGGAACTGGATGTGGACTTGAACTTGATCAGTGGATTAAATCAGGTGATGTTATCGAACTGGAAATTGAAAAAATTGGAAAGTTAATAAATAAAGTTGGAAATAAAGTTAAATAAAAGGATCTTATATGGAAAATTTTAAATCATCAGGAATTGTTACAAAACAGGCCCACGTTAAAATTCCCGAGGGACATTTTGAAGAAGAGCACGGTAGAAACGGCTTCTTTGGAAGAGTCTCTCATCTCTATCATTCTAAAGCCCCGGTCACATGGACCAATATTGAAGGTGACCTAAAACCTCAGGCCCAGCCGCCAATGTTTAACGACAACTTAAAACGAAATCAATTCCAGACAATTCTTTCCAACGAAGATGTAGTCATCAACATTGGTTACTACAATAAATCTTTCGAAAATTTCTATAGAAGTGCAGATTTTGATGAAATGTATTTCATTCACGATGGTACGGGGAAATTTGAAACAAGTTACGGTGTTCTCGAATACATTAAAGGTGACTACATTGTAATCCCACGAGGTACAACTTATAAAATGTACCTGACAACAGAAACAAAAATCCTGAAAGTAGAATCGAGATCAGAATTCGAACAACCTGACCGCGGAATGCTCGGGCCGAATGCTCTTTATGATCAGACAGCTATCATGACTCCAACTGCAGCTCATGGAACTGAACAGGATAAAAAAGAATACAAAATAGAAATCAAACGACTGGGAAAAATTACAACAGTAACTTACCCGCATAACCCGCTTACAGTTTCAGGATGGAAAGGCTCTGTTTATCCTTTCAAGCTCTCTATCTATGACTTTTGTCCTGTGACAAGCCATCGCTATCATATGCCTCCAAGCGTTCACACAACATTTGTAGCAAAAAACTTTGTTGTATGTTCATTCGTTGAAAGACCACTTGAAGAAACAGAATCAGGCGCGCTAAAAGTTCCTTTTTATCATTCAAATATTGATTTCGATGAAGTGCTTTTTTATCATCAGGGAGATTTTTTCTCGCGTGATAATATTGATGCCGGAGCTCTGACTTTTCATCCTCAAGGAATTCATCACGGTCCGCACCCGAAAGCTTTCAAAAACAGTGTTGCAAAAACACGCACTGATGAATTTGCTGTCATGATCGACGCGAGAAGACCGCTGATCCCGAGTGAATGGTTCAGCAACAACGAAAATAAAAATTACTGGAAATCATGGCTATAAATTAATGAGCGTGAGTGATGAGTGAAAACTCGTTACTTACGATTTCAAAAGACTTATCTGCTAATTCATTCTTATCTGCAAATTCCGAAGTATTCATACTTTTCATCACGGACAACTCTGCCACTATTTTTTTGTGGGAAAATAATGTGAGCGCATGATTTAAAAAAGGCATATCTCCATACCAGAAAACATCATCTCGATTTTTGATGGTAATTTTATCTCCATCAAGAGTTCTGTAGTTTACACAAAGTGGAAGAACATTTTTTCCAGAGTTTATGGCCGATTGAAATAGCGGTCTTCTGAAACGCAGGACTTCTTCTCCATTGCTGCTTTTTGCCTCTGGAAATACTACAACGTTGAGTCCACTTGAGAGTGCAGCTGCAAGTTGTGCCACTTCGCCGGTGATCCCTGAACGTTTTCTTCTTTCAACAAATAGACAACCACCTAATAAACACAGCTGCCCTAAAAATGGAGTTTCCTTCATTTCATTTGAGGTTACAAAACAGGTCGGAAAAAAAGAACTAATGATCATGATATCGATGTAAGAAAGATGGTTTGAGACAATCAGATAATTTTTATCCATCGACTGTGCTTCAAAATTCTTTCTGACTTCTACACCAAATAGTATCAGCCCGGCCTGACTGGTCCATGAGATGAGGCGAATAAGAAAAGGTCTCGCTCTTGGGAAACTGAAGCCGCATAAAGCTAAAATAATAGTCGCCACCAGCAGATAAAGTAAAACTGCAGGTATGAAGACTAATGATTTAAATACAACTCTCAAAAAGGCCATGAAACTCCTCTGGACTAATGGTTAAAGTATAGTCAAAAAAATCATACTCTGATAGAACTTTATAAGAGACTTTTGGAGGTTTGAAGTGGCAATGAAATCATTTGATACAGACGGTGCGTTTGCAGACAATTATAAATTCTTAATTGGCTCTATCCTTCCCCGCCCCATCGCAGTTGTTTCAACCCTAAACGAAGACGGTACAAATAATCTTGCGCCTTTCTCTTTTTTCACGGCCGTTTCGGCAAAACCCATGATTATAGCTTTTTCACCCATGATCAAATCAAGCACAGGCACAATGAAAGATACGCCACGAAATATTTTTCGCGAAAAAGAATTTGTTATCAACATCCTGAGTGAAAGTATCGTAGAAAAAGTAAACCAGACTTCAATGGAACTTCCTTATGGCGAAGATGAGTTTATTTACGCTGGCCTCACTCCAATTGCTTCTGAAAAAGTTAAGGCACGTAGAATGAAAGAAAGCCTGATTCACTTTGAATGTATTTACCGCGATCACTTAAGTTATGGTGATCAGCCTGGATGCGGACAAATCATTACCGGTGAAGTGGTTAAGGTTCATATTGCTGAAGAAATTTTAGTTGATGGAAAGATCGTTACTCAAAAACTAAATCCTGTTGGACGTGGTGTTGGTAATGACTACTTCAGATGCACAGATGTATTTGAGCTCGCACGTTTAATGAAAGCTCAAATCCAAAAATAATTTTTTATTCAGCGAATGCGCTCGCGCTGTAATAATCTTTCACTTCAAGGTAAAGGCCAAGAGAACAGCCTTCTTCAAGCTCTGCACCAACTTCAACATCCCAATCCTGTCCTGGAACTTCTACGATTGACATGTCCGCAGTCTGGTCTGGAGTCGTACAGTCTTTTTTATGGAATCCATAATACATCATCGGGTAACCCGGAATGCTTAGTGGTTCAATTTCGCGTAATTCATAAACTTCGCCAGCAGGAAGTGTAACTCCATTTTCGAAAACAAATTTTTGAGTGCTTGTGTATTCTTTATCCTGCTCAAGATCGCTCCATTGAACGCTGGCAGCGAAAATTGATGACGAAAATAAAACTGTAGCTAATAGAATAATTTTTTTCATGATAAACCCTCTTCAAATTTTTCTGATGATTCTTTTGGGTTTATTCTAGCAACGTTAAAAAGCCAGGGAAAGATTTTTCTACGCAGTCGACTTCGTAAAGTTCTCCACCTGAATTCTTCGCCATGAAAAGAGCAGCGGCCATGACAATGCGATGATCTCTCGCAGGGCGAATGACGGCCTCTTTATATTTGAAGTTTTTTTTGCCGGTAACTTTTAAAACATTACTATCCGGGTCATATGACATCGCTACACCGAAAGCTTTCATGATGCTGATCATTTGCATTAGTCTGTCGCTTTCTTTAAATTGCAGGACACTTAAGTCAGAAAAAACACTTTCTCCTTCAATGTGAGCTGCAAGAAAAACTAATGTTGGAAATAAGTCCGGTGCTTTTGAAATATTAAAAGAAAGTGGTTTTAAATCAGTACCTTTTTTTATCTCTAGCCCATTCGTTGATAGCGAGCGTTGAGCTCCGCTGGCCTTTAGCATTTCAATCAATACTGAATCTGCCTGAAGCAGATCGATCTCGGCACAATTTTTTACAAGTACACGTCCCATCAGCGCTGCAAGAGCGGCCGGGTACCCCAGCGAACTAAAATCTACCGGGACAGTATAACTATTGCTCTCAAGGGATTTTTTAATCACCTGAGTAGTCATTTTTAAATAGGCTTCAGAAGCATGAAGATTTAAAAATTCAAACTGTAACGGACGGTTTGAAAATGCCAGCATCAATGCAGTCGCGAACTGAGTACTCTTCTGGCACTCAATTTCAAGTTTAGTCGTATTATAAAGTGTAGCAGGCCCTTTCAAAACAACCCATGCTTTTTTTTCACCATCGCTTATTTGATTGCAGACAATATGAACATTTAATTTTTTTAAAGGAATGATCAGATCTTCAATTGGCCGTTCGCTCATCTTCTCGGTCGGAAACAGATGGTATTCTTTTTTCCCGCGCGATAAAAGTGCGATAAGAAACCGGTTTGTTGTCCCGCCATCGCCTGTCGCAAGGCTAATGACTTCTCCCTGTGAATCTTTCTCGCAATCTGGAAAAGAATTTTCAAAAACAATAGTTGAACCATTGATTTTCATCTTCAGGCCTATTTTTTTGAAGGCCGCAATCATATTAGTTACGTCGGTAGAATTTGAAAAGTTGTGTACTTTGAAATTCTCTCCTCTAACCGCACCTAAAATTAAAGCGCGATTAGAGTGAGACTTACTTGATGGTAAAGCAATTTCTTTATCAAAAGATTTGAGCGGTCCTATTTTATAGGGTGAATTTTCTGAGCTCATCTTTATTGGCTTCCATGACTTCCTGAATTTTTTCGAAAGAAATTGTTTCGACTTCAGCGTTACCGATGTCTTTAATCAGGACCAGATCAATTGAGCTAAGAGCACTGATCTTTTTATCTTTTGATAGATACATCATGATTTTATCGATTGGAAATTCTTTGTTAAACCAAGGCGAATGGTCTCCCGGAATTTCCAGCGCTTTTTTAAGAGCTGTGATGTCGTTGATATTTTTTTCAGTTCCAAACAATTTGAAGATCAATGCCATTCCCCACATAACGGCTTCACCGTGAGGGATATTGTAAATAAACTCTACTGCGTGACCGAATGAATGGCCAAGGTTCAGGATTCTTCTGACTCCCGTTTCCTTTAAATCTTCTTTCGTCAGCTTCTCTTTAAATTTTGCACATGCATCGATGATCTCTGACATTTCAGATTTTCTGATAACCAGATCGTAAATTGTGTAATCAAGGAAACAGTATTTTAAAACTTCACCCATTCCGCTGCTTTTTTCAACAGCAGGAAGAGTTTCTAAAAATTTTGAACAAACCCAGACATTTGTCGGTAAATGAAATGCACCAAGCAGGTTTTTTCCTGATTTTGAATTGATCGCTACTTTTCCGCCGATACTTGCATCGACCATTGAAAGAAGTGTCGTGGGAAAAACGCTCCATTGAATTCCACGAAGAATTGTCGCAGCTACAAATCCACCGAAGTCAGAAGTTGCCCCACCACCGATAACAACGAGGTGAGCATTCCTGTGAATTCCTTTTTCAAGGAAAAATTCAACTGCACTTTGATAGTCAGTCATATTTTTTACTTTCTCACCATCGCCGGCCTTCCAGAAAAGTACTTTTTTATTTTCAATTTGATCCAGGTTTAAATCTTTTGAATAAAGACTCCATACCTGGTGGTCAGCAATAATTAATACTGTATCAGTTTGAAGTTTATTAATTTCTTCAATAATACTTTCGAATCCAATTTTTTTTATTTCAGTCTTCATCAATTCTCTTTTTAAATTTGGTAAGCGTTTTGTCTTAAAAAATGATCGGCCAGTACTACTTTCACCATGGCCTCAACTACAGGAATCGCTCTCGGAATAATACAAGGATCATGACGCCCCTCTTTTGCCTTATCACCAACTGTTGATGTGGGTTTGAAAGTAACGGTCATCAACATCTTTTCACCGTTTGAAATACCACCTTCCATCCCACCGAATGCATTATCATAGGCAGAAACTTCTGATCCTTTCATCATTGCCATCTCTTCACCTAAACCGTATGAGAACGACACGACTGCACCGATTGATAGAAGTGCTTTTGCAAAGTCTGCTTTCAATTTATCAAAAGCTGGCTCGCCTAAACCTACCGGCGAATTCTCAACTACAATTCTTACTCTTCCGCCAACTGATTCACCCTGAGCTTTTAAATCCTCAAGATATTTTTTGATCTCATCGTTTTTCGAAGTATCAGGAAACGAGTAAGGAGAAAGGTCTTTATTTAAATCTTTTAAAATTTCTTTATGCTCGAAGGGTCCAAGCTTGCTTACGTACGCCTTAACTTTTACCTGCGGGATAATTAATCCTGCAAAATATCCGGCAACAACACGAGAAAGAGTTTCTCTCCCTGAAGAACGTCCGCCTCCGCGATGATCGCGTACCCCGTATTTCATAATCGTCGTCTTATCGGCATGGCCTGGGCGATGTTCAGTTTTTATTTTATCGTAGTCAGCACTTTTTTGATTAGTATTATTAACGATCACTGCTATAGGAGTACCAAGGCTCACGCCTTCAAAAACACCAGAGAGGATGATCGCTTTATCATCTTCATTGCGTGATGTGGTTCCTGCAATTTTTCCCGGAGCACGGCGATCGAGCTCACTTTGAAGATCACCAAGAGAGATTTTTAATCCCGAAGGTAAACCATCAATGACAACTCCCATAGCAGGGCCATGAGACTCACCAAAGCTGGTCAAAGAAAACAATTTACCGAAGGTATTTCCACGCATATGATGACCATTATACTCAAATGCCGATGGCATTAACAAGGAAGGATCGGTCATGTTCCTCGAGAGCTTTAGGCATTTGATCGAAATTGAGGCCCTAAAGAAGCAAAATCAACAAAATGCTGATACGATCTCCAGTGAAAACAAGAGAATATCCGACTTAGAAGAGCGTCGTAAAAAATCCCAATCTCAGAATGAAATTTTAAAAATTGAAGAAAAAAATCTCAAGCTCACTGATTCTCAAAATCAAATTGAAGATTTGCAGGGAAGATTAACTAAATTAACTTCACAACTTGCAATGGCCACGACTCTCCCACAGGAAACGGCATTCAAAAACCAGATTCAAACTATCCAAAGCGAGATTGAAAAACTCGAAGAGTCCTATTTCGAAAATCTTGAAAAAAGCGAAGAAATACAAAATACGATTAAAGAAAATAACGATTTTTTTAATGGTTCATTAATAACACTTGAAGAAATAAAAACTGAAGTAGCAAAAGTTATTGCTACTGAAGAAGTTATCATCGCCAACAGGATAAAAAGAATCGATGCTCTGATGGATCTTTGCAATCCGTCCATGAAATCCGTCTATCTTGACCTGGAAAAAAAATTCAAACCTAAAAGCTGTGTGGCCTATTTAATCGATAAAAAATGCTCTGCCTGCCACATGGCCACAGATGCAACCTTGAGAAGCACTCTCGAAGAAGGCAGAGGCCTTGAATGCTGTCCAAACTGCAGCCGCCTCTTGATTCCAGAGACCGCAAAGATATATTAGCCTTGACGAAATTCGTGCAAAAGTCGATAAACGCACTACCGAGAAGAGGGAATCATCGCTGGTATTCTAGCAATAGAATACGGGAGGAAAGTCCGGACACCACATGGTAACGTAGCGGGTAACGCCCGTCCATCGCGAGGTGAGGACAAGTGCAACAGAAAGTATGTACAGGTAATGCTGTAGTGAAAACAGGTAAACTCTACGTGGTGCAAGCTCAAATAGGCAAAGTTGTTTTCTTAGCAATAGGAAAACTAGGAAGGACCACTTCCGAAGGTTGCGGGTAGAGTGCTCGAGGGTGAGGGTAACTTCACTCCTAGATGAATGATGGTTGAAAACAGGATCCGGCTTATCCCTTCTCTCGGTTTTTTCAACTTACTTTTTTTTATTCTGAATCATTCCCTGAATTGCAATAAGGGTCTGGCCGTAAGTCGATTTACTAAATCTCGGCTGCAGTTTCGCAAAAATCTCTTTCAAATTTTCACTATTAGGTACACCTTCAATCTTTAAAAATTCATCAACAAAACTCTCCGTCACAACAAACATCATACTAAGTGGCAGTAACGAGTGACTTAAAGTTTCAGGAAACCCTATTCCACTTTTTGTTCCATGATGTTCTTTAATAATCGCACCAACACCATTTGGAATTTTAGAAAATTTTTCTACGATCGCTGCAGATTGAAGTGCATGATTGAGAACTGCGTTTTTATCTTCTGTATAAAGGCCGCTGTCATCCAGCTCCTCCTGCGAATTGATTTCAGTCAATGATTGTTTCGTCAATGAGATATCGTGAAAGTAAGCAATGTACGTCAGTTTGTCTTTAATCTGTGGAGACTGCCATTCAAATGAATTGATAACTTTATGTAAAATTAAGCAGCATAAGTAAGTGTGCGCATAAGCAAATGAACAGTCGTTTGCATATAATGCTTTTAAAAACATCACAAGACTGTTTTGTTCCTTCAATAAATTATTCATCGAAGCGATACTTTCTTCCACAAGCTCAATAGTTATTTCATCAATCCCGATATTCTGGATTCTTTCCGTCGTAATTTTGTAAGCATCAGAAGATAACGTTACTCTCTCTTTGCCTGTGATTGAAGTATCTGCCAGTTTTTTTATCAGTTCAGCCGTTACGAAATTTACAAATGTAGTAAAATTATCTTTCGAAATGTAAAATTCTCTCAGGCCACTTTCCTGATATTTAATGATGTCTTCTCTGATAAATTGATCACCGGCATGAAGACGTTTTACATACTGAAATTCAGATTCACTTTTCTTTACGCGAATATAAATATCACATCCGGTAATTATGGTATTGATGTTAAGGAAATAATGAACACTGACTGGAACGAATTCCGGAACCTCTTCACCTGGTGCTAAAATATCACTCGCCTTAGCTACAATATCTTTCCATGGAGCATTCGCAGGAATCGAACTAACGTAAGGATAATCAGAGTCTTTATTTCCAATGACGAGAACAGGAGTCTTGAGTGATTCTGTCTTTAAATAATTAGCAACAATCAATCCTGCTTTCTCTGCTTTCTCTGCTTTAATTAAATCCTTGCAAATTATTAAATCAAGCTCAGGTAGAATTCTCATCAGATCCAGTGCTTCTTTCGCTGAAGTCATCTCGATCACATCACAACCAATAGTTTTCATTAAATTAAGTTTAATAATTTTTCTGAGAGTCTCATCATTATCGATGATCATTAATTGCTTCATGCTTAACTTATCGGCATAAAAATTAATCGCATAAGCAAGCTTAAGTTTACTTTACTTACCTGACTTAATTGTTACTGATGATTTTGCCAGAGTTTTGAAAACTTTCTGAGTCGCTGTAGACATATTTAATTTGATATCATTGGTCTTGAACTCATATTCGACATTGATCTTTTTAGAAAGTTTTTCAAATTCTTCCAGTGACATTTCAAGAATATAATTATGGATGTCATATTTAGTAATTCCGGTTTTTACATAAGGAAATTTCTCAAAATTTTGTTTAATTTTAATTGGTGGATATTGCTTTAATTTTTCATCATTAGTTTCGAGAATAAAAGTAGGAAGCTCCCACTGACCCGAAAGCCATTCTTTTGCGCCCTTTTGATAAACGAGAATTTTCTTTTTATCAGTGACCACCACTCGTAAAACTTTGATGTATAAATCTAATGATTCTTTTTTCTCAGCTTCAACCGGATATTGAAGTGGATCACCACTTTTAAAAGCAAGGCAACCTGATTTAAGCGGACATAAAGTACAGCTCGCTTTTCTCGCCTGACAGATGATTCTTCCCAAATCCATCATCGCTTCATTAAGCGCACGCGCACTCATTCCATCTATTTCTGCCATGATTTTTTTATGCTCAAAATCCTGCCACAATTTTTTCTGCAGCTTAGGTCCTTTTTCAACCGTTACTCCATAAAAACGCGCCAGCACTCTTTCAAGATTGGCATCAACGGCCAGAGCTTTTTTGTCTGCGCCGATTGCGACAATTGCATTAGCAGTATATGGGCCTATACCCTTTAGCTTTAAAAGGTCATTGAGATTAGTTGGTATCTTTCCTTCAAATTCTTCTACAACCTGAATAGCGACGTTGCGCAGGCTTCTGGCACGACGATAATAGCCGAGACCTTTCCATGAAATACAAACCTGTTCTTCACTTGCTTTTGCCAGATCAAAAATGGTTGGATACTCCACAAGGAATCTTTCGAAATGATTTAACACAGTCCCGACAGTCGTCTGCTGAAGCATAATTTCTGAAACTAATGTTTTATAAAGTGTGCGTTTCTCACGCCATGGAAGGTGCGAGTATTGGGATTCAGACCATGTGACGAGATTAGAAAATAAAGTATGTGCCATTAACGACACATTTTAGTAAATTCCTTTGCATAGTCAATCAGATCTTTCGATGTAAAAGCTTTTGTACCATCACCAGTCATTTTCGCGCCATTGCTCGAGAGAAAATCGCGCATCTCAACAGACATTTCATCGATGTCAGTCACTAGTAACAAGTGTTTAGTTTTTGAATCTCTCATCCATCTGACAAGTTTTGCTTCGTCATTCATTCCGTAGGCCAAACATACATCAGAGTGATCACCGATTTGTTTTATTGAAACATTGTAAATAGAAACACTGACCTTGCTCTTGCAAGCTGCCATGACTTTTTCCATAAATGTTCTGCGTGCACATTGGTTTGGATCTTTATTGTAATCTACTGTTCTTAGCGATGAAGAAACATCAAACCATATTTCCATTTCTGAAGGAGCTGCATCCGGACCTTGTTTACCGCAAAAAATATCAAAGTAATTATTTTTATCACAATTAATCATGCTGGTATCAACAGCATTAAATGTTTTAAGTTCAAATTTTTTATCTTCTAAAAGTTCTGCTTCTTTTTTTGGCGATTCAACTTTCTTTTCAATATAACCATACTGGGGATTAAAACACCCATCCCCCATCGGCACACAATTATCCACATCATTCTGGGTTAAATGAGCAGACATCTTCATGACCTGGTATTTATCCATAAGCTCTATAATCATAGAAACTTTTTCTGGAGATAAAAAAACCATTTCGATTTTTTGTGGAGTTGCACTCGCCACAACAGGTAGCATGCAGATCGCAATAATTGCTGCGCGAATGTTTTTCATAAATCCATACCTTTCATTTTGAAATAGTGAAACATGTTGTTTCCAAGATCCACGATCAAATCTCTTTCTTCCAGTTTCAAATTTAAAAACTCAGTCATGAAAGCTCTCTGTCTTGGAGTTAAGCTTTCCAGTTTCTCTCTTATACTTTTATCTGACCTGTCTTTTGCTGTAGTAGGTTTTGCTTCTTCCACTACTTTAATCTCTTCAGTCTTATCTCTTCGTTCTTCAACAACTCTTCGTTCAGTTGTAGTGTTTTCATTTTTCGTCGTCGCTGCATCTGGTGCAGAATCTTTTAAATCATTCGCATCGATATCTTCTTCCTTTAGCTCGTCTTTATAAAACTTCACGAGTCTTATAAATCTGTCTGCAAAGTCCTCTTCGACAAAATCAATCATCTCATGGAGTGGAATATTCAATTTCGCTGTTATTTTAGCAATGAGCTGTGGGTTTAATTCCGTACTCTTCTGAGAGAGGAATCGGCTCATGGTAGAGATACCCACATCAGTCTGCTCTGCCAGCTCTTTTTGCGACATGGCCCCGCGCACTTGCATGTACTTTCTGGTAACCCCTAGAAACATCTCGACTTTGTTTTTCTTGAATTCTGCCATGCAATTTTTCTCCTGCCCTAATCCATCAAAAGCATTATCGGATTGCAAGAAAATTACTTGATGCAATTTTATTACTTGACGCAATCAGTCTAGTTTGATATTCTGAGGGCAGGAAACGAGGCCAGGAAGCTTTAAAAGGGGATCTGATATGCAAACGTTAACTTATTTTATCGAAGACTTATATCTAGAAAAAGAGTTAACACTTGGGGAAGAAGCCTATCAGACATTCGAAAACAAGGCTGTTAATTCAGTAACTTATGAAGGAGTTACGATCTCAGGAAGCAAACTGTCTGAAATGGTATATGAAGATGTAATATTCGATAACTGTACGTTTTTTGGTTCATCAATCGAAAATTGCATCTTTATTAACTGCCTGTTTATTAATTGCAAGTTCCAATTCTCTAAATTTACAGACTGCAATTTTGAGTCAACGTCTTGGGAAAATTGCATGTGGGGATTATCTAGCATGAAGGATTCTGAGATCACTTCATCGGACCACAAGGACAACAAATCCTACGAATCTCAAGGAACTGGAAGCCACACAATTACCTGTCTTGCTGAGTTCTTAACTCTTTCAGAATCAGCATCAGTGTAATCACTATAACGATTTAAATTTTGATTTTAAAATATGAGAGGCATCACGTACATCCCTCAAGGATCTCTCCATCTCTTTTCACAGAAACGCAGAGGGAATTATCTATAACTTTAATTTGATGAAGGATTATTAAATT
>JACMNL010000133.1 GCA_014378525.1 Bacteriovorax sp. | reverse complement strand
TGTTCGTCGCCGATGATCGGAACTTCTCTATTGCATAGAGGGATGATCGCCATTTTGCCGATCAGGTGTTTGTATCTTTCATCTGTAGGGTTAACTGCAACTGCAGTATCGCCGAATAGAGTTTCAGGTCTTGTCGTTGCAACTTCTAAAGTTTCATCTGAACCTTTGATGGCGTATTTGATGTGAAAGAAATTACCTGCGACATCTTTGTGTTCAACTTCAGCATCTGAGACTGCTGATTGAAGCATTGGATCCCAGTTAACGATATAGTCACTCTGGTAAATCATTTTCTGATTGTACATATCAACGAAGAATTTTTTTACGGCCATGTTAGGAATTGGATCTAACGTGAAAGTTAAATAGTCCCAGTCACAACTTGCACCCATTGCTCTTTGTTGATCGAGAATGTGGCCGCCGTATTCTTCTTTCCATGCCCAGATTTTTTTAACAAAATCTTCGCGTGAAAAATCGCGACGGGTTTTCTTTTCCTGCTCAAATACCATTTTTTCAACTACTGACTGTGTTGAAATACCAGCGTGATCCAGTCCCGGTAAAAATAGGGTTTCATATCCTTTCATTCTTTTGAAGCGGATAAGTGAATCCTGAGTTGTAACATCGAGAGCGTGACCAGCGTGCAGTTTACCTGTTACGTTTGGTGGAGGAACGATGATGCAAAAAGATTTATTTGCTTTACCTTTTTTAGGTTTGAAATATTTTCCGTCTTCCCATTTTTTATACCATTTTGATTCAACTTCAGTGGGAGAGTAGGTTGTAGAGATATCTTCAGTCGTAATTGGTGTTGTCATAACTATGCCTTAATTATTTTCAAAATGGATTCAAGATCATTTAAATCCAATGAATGTTGTTCTTTCGTCGCCAGATTTTTTAATTGAATCTGGTTTTTTGCCATTTCATCGCTTCCCATTAACGTTACGAAACGGACGCCTTTTTTCTCAGCTGTAGGGAAGACCTTTTTGAATTTCAGAGCGTCGAGACTTGTAACGACTTTAAGATCTTTTTTTCTCAGAGAGCGGGCAAGTTTTAATGAAGCGTCTAATCCATCATCTTCCTGGAAAGTGATAAGCACATCATTGACCGGTATTTCTAGATTAGGGAGAAGGTTGTGAACTTCAAGGAAGTCCTTTAACGTTACATCACCTAAACCAAAACCAACTCCTGAAAGCTGATCTTCGTTGAAGATCTGCAGAAGGTTAGCGTAAGCACCACCACCACAAAGAGCGCGTCTGTTGTCAGGGTGTTTGTCGAAAATTTCGAAAACGATTCCTGTGTAGTAGTCCAGTCCTCTTACGATTGTCGGGTCGTAAGTAAGGTATTCGTTTAAGCCTGTCTTTTTTGTTTGTTCAACAAAGTTATTAAACAGGTCTGCAATTTCCTGCTGGCCGTTGTTTGTAAGGAATGTTTTTACATCATCAAAGTTTTTTAATTGTAGATAACTGTAAAAAATATTTTCAGCTGCTGAATCGAGGCCGACTTCACCGACCATTTTTTTCAGGCCTTCTTCATTTACTTTTTTTGCTTTATCGACAATTTTGTAAAGACGGTAAGTCTGCTCGTCTGTTGTTTTCATCATTGATTTGAAAACAGCATCTACGATTGCTCTGTCGTTTAGTAAAATTTCGAAGTGCGTGTTGTTGGCACCGTAGTTTTCAAACAGCTCAACAGCGACTTGTAGAATTTCAACTTCACCCATTCTTCCAGGGGCTCCGAAAACATCGCAGTTCAACTGCCAGTGTTCGCGCACTCTTCCTCTTTGAGGTTTTTCGTATCTCATCAAGTTTGGAATTGAAAACCAGCGCAGAGGTTTACTTTGCTCGCGGTGAACCTGGGCCACCATGCGCGCAAGAGTCGGTGTCATCTCTGGCCTGATTGCGACTAAACGTTCTCCGCGATCAACGAAAGAATAAATTTGTTCGTTGATTAACTCTTCACCGGACTTTGCTTTATAAAGTTCGACTTCTTCCAGTAATGGGCCGTCGTAAGATTCGTAACCGAAACTTTCTGCGGTTTTTGTCATCACTGAGAATAAGTAGTCGCGCACTCTTTTATCTTTTGGAAAAAAGTCACGGGTTCCGCGGTAGGGCTGTTTATTAAGCGCCATGGTAAATCCTTAAATGAGTCATTTGTGAAAATGGGTATTTTCAGAGGTAAAATTTATCACAAGTAGGGTTAAAAGTCTTCTAGCCAGTCAGCGTCATTGCTGGGTTTTGGAAGATTTTGAAGTGAAGAAGGAGCATTTTCATCTTCCAGCCAGTTTTCCTGACTCGGTTGAGGAAGGACGACCGGAGTTTGATCGGTAATCGGAGCGAGAATATCATCGACAGTCTTGGGGCCGGTCGTTTTTGGCGCGGCCATGGGAACTGTATCGGTGACAGCAAAGAATTTTAATTCGCTTTCATTTTTAAGTGCAGAGGAAAGAGTCGAGAGAGTCGCTTCTTTGGCCATAAAGTAAAAAGTATTCTGGATATTTAGAAGTGCTTCGAGCATTTTCGGAGCGAGATCGGTCTTTAATGTATCAGGGAAATCCTGGGCTTCCGGAGAAATTTTAGAAATCCAGTATTGAAGAAGCTCGGCCTTCTTTTCAAGTTTTCTATATTCAACTTTTTCAATTTTCTCATTGCTGTTTTTCAGGAGTAAAAATTCCTTATAAGCGGGACTGCTTAGCAGGTCTTGTGAGTCTTTCAAAAGTGCCTGAAGGAACCATCTGGTAAAATTATCGCCGGATTTTTCAATGGCAGCTTTTAACGTCGCAACAGTCGTTCCATCAACGGGAGTTTTAATCGCAGTATCGTAATTTTTCAGGAATGTTTTATAGATTTCAATTTTCCCAATGAGAAATATATCTTCTTTTGACATCGAACGGGCGTAGAGATCAATGTTCATGGCAATAGGAAGAATCTTTGCATAATTGTCCGGCGAAATTGACTGATAATTTTCAATCATCAAATTCAATTCAAGAGGAAGTTCCTTCGAACCTGTCAGCGTTTTTTGGGCATAAGCATTCTGATTGCAGAAAATTGCAATTGTGATGATGGCGATGAATGTGCTCAATCGTTTAATCATTTTTTATCAATCTGCCTGATCGTCTCTGTAGCGCCTGAAGGTGGAAGGGCCTTTAGTGAGTCTACGTTTTTATAATCTAGAGTTCCTTTAACGATAAAATATTTACCTTTATCAAGTGCGAGAAGAGTCCCGTCCATATTGATAATGCTGGTGATGGTTTTCATTTCACTCAGGGGCTTCAATGTTTTTGAATCGGGGCTTAGATCAACCAGGTCTGTGCTTGGCACTTCTGTCGTTCCATAATTTTTAATGAACGTAATGTTTTCTTTGTCATAATCGCAAATCAGCTGTCCGATGTCGTTAACTGAAGATGTGTAGATTGATTCGCGTTTAGAAAAATTTTCTATAGGAAGATGAGATTTCGTAATGACAGAACCTTCTTTTGAAAAATTTATTCCGAAAAGTCCTAAAATTAAATTGTCATTATGGAGACAGATTTCAGCTTTCACCATTGGTGTTAAAGCCTTGAAAATTATTTCGGCCTTGGATAAGTTGCGTTTGAACTGTAACAATCCTGGAGCACCTGTTTCACTCAGGTCTGTGTAATAAACGGTATTGTCATCACTCATCACTACTTGTGGAGTGAAATAAGGATTGATTCTGTTATTAAGTTTG
>JACMNL010000132.1 GCA_014378525.1 Bacteriovorax sp. | reverse complement strand
TTGAAGTTTCTGCGTGAGCGAAGTTCACGGTTAAAACCATAAGAACTGCTAGCAGCAATCGTGCTGTTGATGATGTCATTTCGTCCCCCTTTGACTACTTTAATACATTGGCAGGAGTAGTAGAGGCAATTGGTATGCCATCTAATTTCTTGGTTGCAAATGCGTCAAGTCGATAGAATATTGTTTTGAGAATTTGAATCTTCGAATGATCAAATGGCACTGGTGCCAGTCTGGCACTAGACTCCCACAGGTGTTAAGGCCACTACACTGACTCCGATCGCGCGGGTCTTGCCTGAATTTTTATAAGAGTGATTCACTTCACCCGGAAAGGCCAGCACGTCCCCTTTTTTCACGACAAAAATATTCCCCAGAATATTGATCGTCATCTCACCCTGGATGCAGTGAAAATACTCCTTGGTGCCTCTAGGATGGGGTGTTCCCTTCATGAGACCGCCCGATTCTATTTCAATTCTTTCAATGTCCATGTTGGGAAGATTTTCCGGAAGGAGCGTATAGACTTCAACAGTCCCCTGACCGCGGATTTCAACAGGAACATCTTTTGCCGGTATTAATTTGCAGACGGCAGTCTGGGGAGTGAGAAGTTTTTCAATTGTAATATGAAGCGCGGCCGACAATCTTGCTAAATTTGTGAGAGATGGATTGCCCACACCTGATTCCAGATTAGCTATTGTTGATCTCGGTACATTCACTAGTTTCGCCAGAGCTTCCTGAGTCAGGTTTCTTCGTTGTCGTAGCTCTATGAGGTTATGAGCAAGGTTATGTGAAAGTAACTCAAATTCTTTGTCCATATAATATCCACCTTGCTATTATTTTAGCAAAGATCTAATAACATAACAATCAGGTGCTACAGATTTCGAAGGCCGTTAAGTTTAGTTATAGAAACTTAGCAAGGAGCTATTCAATGACTTTTAAATTACCTGAACTTCCATATGCCAAAAATGCACTTGTTCCTCACATGTCTGAAGAGACTTTAGAATTCCACTATGGAAAACACCACAACGCTTACGTTAATAATTTAAACAACCTCATCAAAGATACAAAATTCGAAAAGATGAGTCTGGAAGAAATTATTTTATCCTCAGAAGGCGTGGTCTTCAACAACGCTGCTCAAATCTGGAACCATACTTTTTTCTGGAACTCATTATCGCCTGATGGTGGTGGCGCACCGACCGGAAAAGTTCTGGAGCTAATCAATGCTTCATGGGGAAGTTTTGATAAATTTAAAGAAGAGTTTACAAAATCTGCCATCGGAAATTTCGGTGCAGGATGGACCTGGCTGGTTGCAGGTAAATCAGGAAAACTTGAAATTCTCAACACAAGCAATGCTCAAACGCCTTTGACATCGCAATTAAAAGCGCTGCTCACTGTGGATATCTGGGAGCATGCTTACTATATCGATTATAGAAATGAGCGTCCGAAATTCATCAACGCCTTCTGGTCTTTAGTGAACTGGGATTTTGCAAATAAAAATCTGGGATAAAAAAAGGCCTTCGTAATGAAGGCCTTTTTAATTATTTAGCTCGAACTGGAGCTGGAACAACTTTCTTTTTCTTTTTCTTCTTAACAGTGGTTGTAGCAGTTGATTTAGCATCCGGAGCTGAAATCGAATCCGGTTTGTTCATCAGGTAACTTGATTTTTCACCAGGAGCAACACCAGCATCCGGAGTCGCTGGAGTTTTCCATTTATCGAATGTTGAACATGAAGCGGCCATGACGGCAACAATAGCAATAAGTAATAACTTTTTCATAAGGTCTCCTTTCTTTTTATGATAACGAATATCTCAAGAAAAGAATAAACTAATTCTCTTATTTCTTTAAGTGAATCACTGTGTTTTTTGAATAATTTGTTGAATTTTTCCAGGCATCAATCAGAGTATAACTTCTGGAGTCGATAAAGAAGCCACCGTTTTTCTCAGGGCCGCCGAATGTATGAACACCAATGATAAAGTTTTGCGCGTCAGAGGTCTGGAACAAAGCGCTTCCCGACATCCCGCCATATGAGTCGCATGCGTAAGATAAGAGTTTTCCTTTTACGGCCGCAGGGCAAGAGACTTTCCACAAAGTTCCGTAGTCTTTATCACCGGGGTAACCAGCAAATGAAATGGACTGTGATTTTCCTTCCACACTTTCCGCTGGGCGAAGGGATCTGAATCCTACCCATCCGATTGTGTCGCCAATATTTGTATCGAGTTCAACGATGGCGAAGTCGTACTCTTCGGCCATGCTGTCGACATATTCTTTTTGAATAAAAATTTTCTTGAAGGAGAATGTTCCGCTGCCCGGATCATCCTTGTTTAATTTTCCCGGAGTAAATGTCAGTCCTTCACTCCACTCTTTTTTCTCGAAATTATAAACACAATGAGCGGCCGTAATAATCTGCTTCGGTCCGATTAAAGTTCCAGTACACGTTGCTTCTGTTTCTGTATCGTAAATAAGTCCGGTGACTTTCGCACGAAATGAAGTGAGGTCGATAATTTGTGAGCGCGTAAAAAGACCGTGGACATTGTCCACTTCAAGTTGAGGTATCGCATACGCAAATGCACTGTTTGATACTAAATAAAACGCCAGTAAAAATCTCTTCATAATGATCCAATAAAGGTAAACGAGCAGAAATTAAAAGCCAAGGAGTATGTAAATTCGTTACATGGCCATGCTATTAATATTTCGAGATACTCTCATATTAAAAAACGGACTTTGACCCTGCGGGTGAGAAGTTGAGTATTGATGGGTCTGATGACTTTATGATGAAAGATAATTTTTACTTGTTCGAGCTACGAATAATGTAAATTTATCTTAAAAAAAATATTCTTATCTTCTAAATTTTTATCCAAAAAATATGATCAATATCATGCTTGCGGCATTTCATTCCGAGCTACGTACACCTAAGCATCACGCTATTAAATTGCATGCAACTAATGTAATCCTGAGCCTTTTTAGAGACTTAACTTAATTTTTTCTTAAGAAAAATGACAAAATAAACGACACTTAGACTAACCAATTCCAATACTCAAAAACTCAACAAAATTAAGGTTAGCTTTAAGATTCCGATAAAAGTATCAGTAATTTAATAAGCAACTTTCAAGGATGAGGATGTTTATGCTTAATCGATTTGGTCCAGTAATTATATTAGTAATGCTTTTTGGGTGCTCGTCACCTTCAACTGTCAAATTTTTATCCACACCGGAAGACGCTGTTGTCAGCATGGTTGAAGATAATGGGACAGCTGTTGTGCTGGGAAAAACTCCACTTCAAAGCAGTGAGGCGGATGTCTATAAAGGAAGCGGTCGACACTCTCAAATATTAATTAAAAAAGAAAATTATAAAGCGCATGAAATAGTTTTGATGAGACCGCCATCAGGTGGAAGTGAAACAATTGTTAACGTGCAACTTGTTCGCGATGAAGTAAATCAAAATGCTGCTGATCAGACTGTGACTCAGGAAAAAATTGCTAATGCAATTGCCAGAGCAAACGGAATGATTCAGTCGAAACAATACTCTGAAGCAGAAGCAGTACTTTCAAACTTCGTTGAGCAATATCCAAGTGTATCTGTGGGATACGATTATCTTGGAAATTTAAACTATCTTCAGAAGAGATTTGCGAAGGCCCTTAAGTACTACAAAAAAGCTCTCGCTCTTAATCCACAAAATACAGAAAGAAAAAATATTGTAGAGAAACTTGAGTCGATAACCAAAAACGACTCAAGAGCTGGAGATGCACAATGAATTTTATAGTTGGTTTTTTTGTTGCGATAGGCGCGCTCGTAGCTGCCTCCCACCACCTTCAACAAGGGCCTAAAGACTTTTGGGATTTTGTTGCGTTCTCGGTTGTATCAGGAGGAACGATTTCAGTCATGCTGATGACGAGACCCAAGCTGCAGTTAAAATTTCTCGCAGAAAATTTTGTCTATTATTTATTCGGCGGAAAAAAAGACAAGTTAAAATTCATCAAGAGATGTTTTGCAACTGTAACGTTCAAGACACTTCCCGATGCAAAGGTCTCTGTCATCGAAGATAAAATTATTGTCGACGGCCTTGAGATGATCGAACTTGGATTTGATAAGGAAAAAATCGAAGACATCTTGAGCGATAGATACATGGCCTACAAAAAATCAGTCAACATGATTGCACACTGGGTGAAGAGATCGGCGAAGTATCCACCAGCATTCGGACTTGGTGGTACGGTTCTTGGTCTTATCCACTTAATGAAAGGTATATCCGGCGGATTAAATCCAAAAGATACAGGCCTACTAATGGCCGTGGCCCTGGTTGCTACTTTATACGGAATTTTAGTTTCAAACCTTGTTCTGAACCCGATGTCAGAGGCGATCGCAGAAAAATTAAAATCGGATGAAGAGCTGGTTGAAGCAGCAATAAAAACGGTGCTCATGATTAAAGAAGGCTTCAACCTTCTTGAGTGTCAGGAAACCTTGAACTCTTACTTAGGTGATGTGAAAGGAAAAATTAATTTCATGTCTTCTATGGATACTTCTGAAGAAGATCAAATTGCAGAGGCAGCGTAAGGAAATAATATGAGCTTAAGTAAAAAATTACAGCAGGAAGTACACGAGGAACACGGTAGTGATGAGCTTTGGGCCATCAGTTACGGCGATATGATTACCCTGCTATTAAGTTTCTTTGTAATCTACTTTTCCATCGACCCTAAAAAGACCGATCAGGAAAAAGTAGATAACCACTTAATCACACATTTTAAAATGCTGGACCTCACTGAGACTAAAAAATCAACGAGTGTCATGCAGTTTGAAAAAAATCACATTGGTGATGCTCCCAAGTTTGAGCCTTTGAAAAATGCAAAGATTACTAAAATAGATGACCGCTTACTTGTTACATTTGACAGCATGGAATTTTTTAAGACTGCTGATATCGACCCTAATAACCAGGGCATCGCTACTCTTCAGGCCTTTGCAGCGAAGTTTATGCCTTATGCAGGGATGTACAAAGTCAGCATCAAAGCATTTACGGATACGAGAGCTGTTAAAAATGGCCATCGTTTTAAAGATAACCTTGAACTTTCTGCACTTCGTGCACTTGCTGCTTTGAGAATTATGCAGAAAGCAGGAATTCCTCTCTCGAGAATGGAAATTGCCGGTTACGGTGAAATGAATAAACTCAGCACGCTGGTGGACTCGAAACAGCTTGCTGTTTTAACAGAAAAAGAAATTAAAAACATATCACGAACAATTGTCTTAATTATTAAACACGAAAACGAACAGAGCGTACTATGAAAAAAATTATTATTCCAATTTTTTTAGTGTTGAACTTGCTGGCGTCAGTTTCTTTTGGGCAGGAACAGACACAGGTCAAACATCCAAAGGTGATCGAAGTTGAAATGCTATTAAGTAAAGAGGCCACAAGCTTTTTGCAACAGCGTATTCCCAACGAGCCGGTATATGTAAATGTCGAAATTGATCCACTAAGAAGAAATTCGGATGTAAAAAACGAACAGCTTCCCTATTTCGCAAGCGAAGATGAAGTAAGTGATGAGTGGGACGCAATTGATACACCGATGGTATTGCTTCTTTCAAGAATCAAGCGTGCGATGATCAGAGTTGAAGTTCCAAATCATGTTACTGATGCGGAAATCGTTGACCTGAAAGAAAAACTTTATGAACATTTGAAACTTGTTCCTATCAGGGATTCAATTACTTTTGAAAAGAAGTCATTAGGTGCCCGAGCCGCATCTGATAAAAAAGATAATACTCTTTATTATTTCATTACAGTTATTTCTGTTGTGATGTTTGGTGGACTATTTCTTTCTCTAAAATTTACTTCTCCTAAAATAGCTCCGACATTGGCGGCAACTGTAGGTGCTTCGGCAGGCGGGGGAAATTCTGCAACACCTCCACCGAGACAACATAACTCAAAAAAAGGCAGCAACGATTCTAACTATGGATCGTTCAGCAGTAAAGTTAACGGAGACATTAACTTTAAGGACAGTATACGTGCAGCAGATATGCTGAAAGAGAAACTTCACGGAGTCATCAATTCAAGTGTCTTCCCAATGCTTTCAGACATGTTGATACTCGAAGAGCTTTCAAATAAATCTTTAAGTTCATTAGGCGCATTCATTTTTGAGCTGCCTAGAAAACACCAGCAGCAGGTTTTCTTTAGAGGACGATCTGATAAATGGTTCCGAGCGTATATTGAAGCCTCTTCTGTAGACGTCGATTGTTTCATGGCCGTTGAAAAAATGTTACGAAATAGAAATGCTTCAGGCCCGGAAAAATGGGAAGAACTTTTGATCCAGGTGTGGCGTCTGCAGGACGAAGCACATTTATTTTTAAAACAAATTCCACAGGAAGAAGCGTTTACGATTTTAGGTAACATGCCCAAGTCATTTTCTGTTCCTTGTGCAAAAAAAGCTTTCCCGGGTGGATGGGCACGTGTCCTTGATTCAAAAGATGCGGGCATCATTGAAGATGAGAAAAAACTTAATGACTACCTGGCAAGATCATTAGGTCTTAAACCATACTTTAGTTTCAAGTCTATCGACGATTACAAAAAAGATCTGGAGCTGGTGGACTACCTACGTTCTGCAACTCTAAAAGATGAGGAAGAAGTTTATGAATCGTTGAGTTCAACTTCAAACATTCATAAGATTCGTCCTCCATTCTACGCAATTTTTAAAGCGGACGATGAAAACTTTAAGGCGATATTTTCCCAATACGATATTTATGAATGGGCAACTGCCGTTCTCAATGCTCCGAGAGACTATATGAAAAAAATTTCTGCCGAGCTTGATGAAAAGAAAAGATATATTTTCTCAAACTACTTAAAACAGCTTGACGAAAATCAGCCTTCATTTAAAGACCAGAGTTCTTTAAGAGAAGAAATGGCGAAAAGTTTCCAATTGGTTGCGGCCCAAAAACTGGCCGGTAATAAACAGTCTAATGACAATGACGGGATGGCAAATGAAGACGAAACTGCTCAAGCTGCTTAGTGCACTGACATTAATTTTAGGAACGATGAGTTCTGCCAGCGCAACAAAAATTGACGTGATGGCCGGGTTCTACTCTTTTTCTGCAAACGTGCTTGGAAAATCGACGGCCGTTTCAGGAGTAGGTACATATGAAATATCTTACCTTAGTCCATTCAAAAATCATTTTGAATTTGTTGTTGGTTACAGCATGACAATGACGGGAGTTATCGGCGGTGATTATAGCTACGGGCCGAAACTTGGAGTGAATTATTTCCCATGGAATTTTTCAAGCAACGAAAAAATCAGTCTTCCTAACAAGACGATTGAAGTGAAGGATTTTTATAAACCATATTTTGGTTTTGCTTTTAACCAGAGACAGTTCCAGTCAGCAAAAAGTTCTTTTGCCGGATTTGGTGCTTCTGCAGGAATGGAAAAATATATTAATTCCAACTATACAATTAAAACCGAGCTGAGAATGAATACTTACACTGGACCATCGGCCGGTACTGCGAAAGAGATGAATGTGCTCGTGGGAATTATTTTTAATTTTTAATGGACAAATTTTATGATGAACATAAACTTTAAGAAATTGATATATCAAACAAGCTGGTGGATCCTCTCACTAGTTATGCTTGTTGCAGTCTCATGTAAAGGCGGCGGTGCCGGTGGTAAGTTTGCGGACCTTGATCCGGCGGAAAAGCCTGTTGTTATAACTCTTCCTACGATTGTAAAAATCCTTGCAGCAATTCCAGCAGCTAACCTCATAAGTTTACCAGGTCACGGAACAACTACTTTTGGTGTTACTCTTGAACAAACTGATACATCTGTAAAATACGAATTCAAACTGGATTCTTTAACTGTCCTTCAGGACGGTACTGATGCTTATTATAATTTAAACTCTGTTATCATCACTGGTGGAACTCATACGCTGACAGTTAAAGCGTATAACACTATTTCATCAGACTCACATACATTTAACCTGACGATTAACTCTCCTACTATTATTAACTCTTTTTCACCGACGCTTACCGGTGCAACTGCTGCCTGTACAGTTGATAACCTTACTCTATCAGCACTTTATTCTGATGCGAACCCAGGTGATACAGTAAGTGCAAAATGGTATTTGAATGATGCAATTGTTTCACTTGGGAATACACAGGCAAGCGTTGCAAATGATCCTTCTAACAGTATCGCTTCAATGTCATATCACCCGAACTGTACACATCCTGGTGTAAACTTCATCAGGCTGGATCTTTTTGATGGAGCGGAAACGACAACTCAGACGTGGACAATTTTTGTTACTTCAGCAATCGTCATTCACATTGCTGATGCGATTCCCACAGTAGACCCGGTTGTATTTACAAATTCGTCTTCAACTACTTTCGCTGTAACACTTGCAACTCTGGATGCAACAGCAAATTATAATTTTATTCTTGATAATACTGTTTCCCTGCAGAATGATCACCGTGCGTACTTGAATGTTGTTGGTGGTGCTTTAACCACAGGACTACATACTTTAAGAGTAACGGCATCGAACTCAAGTTCATCTGAAACAAAAACTTTTAATCTTGTAAAAAACGGTCCTCCCGTAGTGACAACATTTACTCCGGCCTTTACCGGTACTTCAATGACATGTGGATCGACGCCACTAACATTGTCTGCTGATTTTACGGATCCAAACAACGATACACTTACTTATCTATGGACAGTAGATAGTGCAGTTTCCGGAACACTTGCCCCAGGAAATAGTGCTAACCATGCTCAGGCAGTTTTCTCACCTACATGTGCTGGCGCAGGAGTAAAAACAATTACTCTGGTTGCGAACGATGGATATGAGACAACAACAACAACATGGTCAATCAATGTCGTTGTTCCACTGGTAGTTCATATCAATAATTTTTTCCCGACTGCGGCAACAAACAATCTTTCAAGTACAGGAATCACTACGTTTGGTGTAACTCTAGATTCAACTGAAGCAACAATTAAATATGAATACAAACTGGATGGTACGACTGTTCTTCAGGATACTGTAAATTCTAACTATAACCTGAATTCAGCATCAATATCATCAGGTGCACATACACTTGTTGTAAAAGCTTACAACACAATTTCAAATGACTCTCACACATTTAATATTAATGTGAACTCACCGACTTCAATAACTTCATTTATTCCGACATTAACTGGAACAACTCTTGGCTGTTCTCTTGACTCTGTAACAATGACTGCAGTTTATGCTGATGCCAATACAAGTGATACGATTTCTGCAAAATGGTATTTAAACGACACTCTTATTTCTGTGGGAAATACTCAGGCAAATACGACGAATGATCCGGGTAATAATCTAGCAAATGCAAATTACCACCCGGACTGCTCTCATCCGGGAATCAACTTTATCCGTCTTAATTTAAATGACGGAAAAGAAATTACGTCGCAAACATGGACTGTTTTTGTTAATTCACAAATTACTATCCACATTCAGGATGCAATTCCGGTAACAAATCCTACAATATTCACGAATACTTCTTCAAATACGTTCGCGGTGACTCTGTTAACTCCGGATCCGCTAGCTACTTATAACTTTGTTTTAGACAATACGACTTCACTGCAAAATGACCTGCATTCTTACCTGAACATTTTAGGTTCAGGATTAAGTGCAGGTGCCCATACATTAAAAGTGACTGCATCGAATGCAAGTACTAATGACACTAAAACGTTTAACATTAGAAAAAACTCTATCCCGGTTCTTGCAGCATCTTCACCCGCATTAACGGGAACAGCAGTTTCATGTAGTACGACACCTATCACTTTATCAAGTGACTATACAGATGCTGATGGTGATGCCCTAACATATACATGGACGCTTGATGATGTTTCTTCAACTCAGATTGTACCAAACAACTCCGGCAACCATGCGCAGGTTGCATTCACTCCAGTGTGTGGAAATTCAGGAAACAAAGTTGTTAAAGTTATCGTGTCTGACGGATTTGAAACAAAAAGCACAACATGGTCGATCAATGTTGTTGTTCCATTAGTTGTTCATATTAACAGTTTTTTTCCGATTGCTGCCACAAGCAATCTTGCAAGCACGGGCATGACTACTTTTGGTATAACTCTTGATGCAACTGATGCAACTGTAAAATACGAATTTAAAATGGACGGTTCGACAGTACTTCAGGATGCAACAATTCCAAGTTACAACCTGAATTCTGCAACTCTATCTTCTGGGGCACATACATTTAATGTAAAAGCTTACAATGCGATTTCAAGCGATACTCATACATTTAATATTAATGTAAACTCTCCAACTTCAATCAGCTCATTTATTCCTGCTTTAACCGGAACAACTCTTGCTTGTTCACATGATTCAGTTGCGCTGACCGCTCTTTATGCTGATGCCAATACAGGTGATACAATTTCTGCAAAATGGTATTTAAACGACGCACTGGTTTCGATCGGAAATAGTCAGGTAACAACGACGAACGATCCAGGGAACAGCCTTGCAAATGCTAATTACCACCCGGACTGTACTCATCCAGGTATTAACTTCATTCGTCTTGATTTAAATGATGGTAAAGAAATTACGACTCAAACATGGACTATTTTTGTTAATTCGCAAATTGTAATTCATATTCAGGATGCGATTCCTTTAACTAATCCAACTGTTTTTACAAATGCTTCATCTGCAACTTTTGCGGTGACTCTGACTACTCCTGACCCTCTTGCAACTTATAACTTTGTTTTAGATAACACGACGACAGTTCAAAACGACCTGCACTCATACTTAACAGTTCTTGGATCAACACTTTCTGCAGGTACACACACTTTAAAAGTAACTGCGGCCAATGCAAGCTCGAACGATTCAAAAACTTTTAACATCAGAAAAAACTCTGTGCCAGTGCTTACGACTTTTGCGCCTGCACTTTCAGGAACAGAAGTTTCTTGTAGTAGTACTCCGATGACAATATCAAGTGACTACACGGATGCTGACAGCGACGTTCTGGCCTACACATGGACAATGGACGATGCATCTTCTACTCAATTAGTAACAAACAACTCTGCTAACCATGCGCAGGTTGCATTCACTCCACTGTGTTCGAACCCGGGAACAAAAGTCATTAAAGTTGTCGTATCTGACGGGTACGAAACGAAGAGCACGACATGGTCGATCAAAGTTGTTGTGCCATTAACTTTACACATTAATAGCTTTTTCCCAACTACGCCAACGACGACTGTTGCAAGTACTGGAACAACTACATTTGGGATAACTCTTGATGCTACTGATGCTACTGTAAAATATGAATTTAAAATGGACGGTACGACAGTACTTCAGGACACATCAAGCTCGAATTACAATTTAAATTCTGCTTCATTTACTTCAGGGTCGCATACGTTAGTCGTAAAAGCGTACAGTGCAATCTCGAGTGATACGCATACATTTAACATTGTTGTAAACTCTCCGACTTCAATCAGTTCATTTATTCCAACTTTGACAGGGACAACTCTTGGTTGTTCTCATGACTCAGTAGCATTGAGTACTCTTTATGCCGATGCCAATGTTGGGGATACAATTTCTGCAAAATGGTATTTAAACGGAACGCTTATTTCTGTCGGCAATACTCAGGCGACAACAGCAAATGATCCGGGTAACAACCTTGCAAACGCAAACTATCACCCGGACTGTTCAACTCCGGGAATTAACTTTATCCGTCTTGACTTGAATGACGGAAAAGAAATTACAACTCAAACATGGTCGATCTTTGTTTCTTCACAAATTGTAATCCATATTCAGGATGCGATTCCTGTAACGAACCCGACGGTATTTACAAATACATCTTCTGCGACATTTGCAGTGACTCTTACTACACCAGATCCTCTTGCAACTTATAACTTTGTTTTAGATAACACGACTTCACTTCAAAATGACCTGCACTCTTACCTGGCTATTTTAGGTTCAGGACTAAGTGCCGGTGCCCATACATTAAAAGTGACTGCGACAAATGCAAGTTCTAACGATACTAAAATTTTTAACATCAGAAAAAACTCTGTGCCGGTCCTTACAGCTTCTGCTCCTGCACTGACTGGAGTATCTGTTTCATGTAGTAACACTCCGATGACTTTATCGAGTGACTATACAGATGCAGACAGTGATGTTCTTGCTTATACATGGACACTTGATGATGCGACTTCTACTCAGCTGGTAACGAACAACTCTGCAAATCACGCGCAGGTTGCGTTCACTCCACTTTGCTCGAATCCTGGAACAAAAGTTATTAAAGTTGTCGTGTCAGACGGATACGAAACAAAAAGTACAACATGGTCAATCAATGTTGTTGTTCCATTAGTTGTTCACATCAATAGTTTTTCTCCAACTGGAACAAGCATTGCACTTCCAAGTACAGGTCTTGCAACTTTTGGTGTAACTCTTGATGCAACTGATGCGACTGTTAAATACGAATATAAACTTGACGGTTCAACGATACTTCAAGATACAGGAAATCCGGTTTTAAATTTAAACTCTGCAACTCTTACGACTGGAACACACACTCTTGTGGTTAAAGCATACAATGCGATTTCAAACGATACGCATGCTTTTAACCTTGTAGTGAACTCCCCTGCAATCATTAACTCTTTTGTTCCGACATTGACGGGATCAACACTTCAGTGTGGAATTGATTCTGTTGCATTGTCAGCTCTTTACTCAGATGCAAACGGTGATACTGTAAATGCAAAATGGTATTTAAACGATACACTGGTAGTACTTGGAAATACTCAGGCCACAACTGCGAACGATCCTGGTAACAACATGGCAAACGCCAACTACCACCCTGATTGTTCACACCCGGGAATTAACTTCTTCCGTCTTGATTTAAATGATGGAAAAGAAATTGCAACTCAAACATGGACGATCTTTGTTTCGAGCCCGATTGTTATCCATATTTCTGATGCAATCCCTACGACGAACCCGACTGTATTTGCGATCACAACGTCTACAACGTTTGCGATTACTTTAACGACACCGGATCCTACAGCAAACTACAGTTTTATTTTAGATAACTCTATTACGCTACAAAATGACCACCGTACTTACCTGACTCTTGCGGGTTCAGGACTCAGTTCAGGTGTTCATACATTAAAAGTTATTGCATCAAACTCTAACTCTTCTGATACGAAAATTTTTAACATCAAGAAAAACTCAGCTCCAGTCATTGCAGGGTTCTCTCCTGCTTACTCTGGAACAAATTTATCATGTGGTGGGGCAACTCAAACATTGTACGCTGACTTCACTGATGCTGATGGCGACCCGATGACATACACATGGACTGTCGATGATGCTCCATCCTCATACATAGCTCCTGCAAATACTGCTGGACGTGCAACGGCAGTTTTCACTCCGGCATGTGCGATTGCAGGAACAAGAACTATCAAGGCCATTGCGACAGACGGTTATGAAACCAAAACTGCCACATGGACTATCAGTGTTGTTTCACCGATTACAATTGCTATTACAAGTTTCTTACCAACATCGAATCCGATCATTATTACTTCTGCAGAAACAAAAACTTTCGCTGTTGCACTTTCGACTTCGGACCAGAACGTTACTTATAACTTTATGCTGAAGAACCTAAACACTTCAGTGGTAACAACACTTCAGTCGGGAACTGTCCCTTTCTATAACCTTGTAGGTTCTGGAGTTACAGCAGGTCTTTATGAACTTGATGTTATCGCATCGAATGGTTCATCATCAGATCACCATGTATTCAGCGTGAGAAAAAACTCTCCGCCGGCACTTCCACCTTCACCGCTTGGAACATTTACTCCGGCAGCAACAGGTGTTGTATTAAGTTGCGGAAGTTCATCTCAATTATTCAGATCAGATCTTTCTGATGGTGATAACGATATCATGGCGATCAACTGGTACCTTGACAGTGCAACGGCACCGGCAAACCTGGTAAGTACTTCTACACAAACTGAAGCGAAAGCTACTTATACTCCGACATGTGCAGAAGTCGGTGTAAAAAATATTCGTGTAGATGTATACGACGGACATGAAACAACTTCGAGAACATGGACTGTCTCAATCATCAACCCGACGATTGCTTCAATCACTGCTTACTCTCCAAACACTGACCCGGTTCGTGTATTAAGTACATCTGCTCAAACATTTACAGTTTCAGCAAGTGGTAAAGCTCCTCTAGCTTACGAATGGAAACTTGATGGAAGTGTGATTGCGACTGCAACTGGTGCATTCACGACAATTTCTGCAGCTTCTTTAACTACTGGTTCACATACTCTGATAGCAAAAGTTTCTGACTCGGATTCAAATGCTTCACATACTTTTAACTTAATAAAGAACGCTCCACCGGTTCTGGCGAGTAAGTTGCCGGCATCAACTCCAATTAAAATTAACATCAACACTGTAACAAATTTCAGTGCAGCTTTTTCAGATGCTAACAATGACTCGATGACGATACAGTGGAAATTAAATAATATTGTTGTCGGATCATCAAATGCAAATGCAGCGGTGGTAACTGGAACAACGACAACTCAAATGACACTTTCTCCAAGTGCTGCAATTTTAGGTGACAACACTGTTGAACTTATCGTTAACGACGGTTATGAACCAACATCTTATGTATGGAACGTAAACATCAACTACTTCTCAGACGTATGTAACAACATGGGTGCTGGTCGTGCTTGTACAATTATCGGCCGCCCTGGGATGGGATCGGGTACAAACCCTGTAACGAATCCTGAATCAACACGTGTGCAGCCAATGTTCCTTACTGATGATTTAAACGGAAGTTATTTTTTCTCAGATCCGAACACCCACACAGTCTGGTTTTACAACAAGACTGCATCTATTGCGAATATTTTAGGTCAGAGCATTGGTGCTGGAAAAATGCAAATCGTTGCTGGAATTGGTATGTCCGGAACTGGTATTACAGGGATTTCTTATAACGATTTTCCTCTGAATACTCCGCGCGGTCTTGGTTGGGACAATACGAACAAAAGACTTTTCATTGCCAATGAATCTACCAACCAGATTCTGATGGTGGATTCTTCCGGAGTAGTTTCGATTATTGCAGGTGGTGGATCGAACATTACTGCAAACAATGCGGATGCAACTTTAGCAACTGCTTCTTACTGTGCTACTCCACGTGGAATGTATTTTCATCAAATACAAAAAAAGCTCTATGTCGCGTGCTCTGGTTCAGCAACTGTTAAGGCCATCGATACATCAAGTGCCACTGTCTCTGCATGGACAATGAATATCGTGACAGGACGAGCTTCTGCCGGCGTGACTGCAACTGGTTCTGTTGATGGAACTAATGGATATGCAGGAACAGCACAAATAAATGCACCCAACCATTTGAAGTACGACACATTAAATGACGTTTTATATGTAACAACTTCCGGTGACTGTAGAGTCCGTGCAGTCAACTTGACTGCAGTTGCAAAAACAAATTATTATTTTGGATCCATCACTCTTCCTGCCAGCTCAACTGCTACAGTATTAGGTGCAACTTGTACAACTTTTACGACTGGTGCATTTGGTTCCGTAAGATATAACGGTGGCTGGATGGGTATTGAATTGTCGATGTCTGGTTCAACTCTAAAAGGAATTTTTGTTGCAGACTACAATACTAACCGTGTAACTTTCAACAACAACACTTTATCAACTATCACTCTTGGTAACGTGGCCATTCCAAGTTATACAATGAACACAATCTGGGGTAACAGCGGTGGTATTGCCGGTTACTACATGCCATGTACGTCGGCATCAGCTACAACTTGTTATACGTATACCCCTTCTACTCTGATGGTTGTAGGTGCACAACTCTATCTTGCCGACTATTCAAATTATCGTGTGAGAACATTGAATCTTGCCGTAGCAGATGGTGTGGTTACTGATGATATTGGATTCGATAGTAAAAGAGGATACGCTGGTAACGGTGGTGCTTCAACTGAATATGTTCAGTTCAATCAGCCGATGAACGTTTACTATAATTCAAACACAGCAAAACTTTTAATCTCGGATTTCTATAACTACAGGATCAGATCGCTTAACATGACGACAGGACGTATCGACTCTTTCATCGGTAACGGTGCCGGAGATGCCAACACATCTAACGCTGACCCAAGTGTAGTTGGACTTCGCGGTCCGAGAAATGTGGTGAACTTCCAGAATAAAATTATTTATGGTGATAACCAGAACAACAACTGTGTATTCAGAGCGTTCAATACAGATTCAACGAACCAGAACATTCTTGGTATTTTAACAAATGCCAACGCTGTTCAAACGATCGCAGGTAACTGGGCACAGGGTTGTGGAGCATGGAATACGCCTGTCACAACAGCAACAGCAGCAAATGCAAGATTATCAAACCCACAAGGTGTAACAACTGACGGAACAAATCTTTATTTCGCGAATACAGGACAGCACTGTATTATCAAAGTTGACTCTTCAGGAAACATGTCAGCTCTATCAGGTCTGTGCGGAACAAGTGGTGCGGCCAACGGTGCAGGGACAGCTTTCGGAAACGCGGCGATCAGATATCAATTTCCAACAGCAGTTGTAGCGGATCCTCGCGCTCCATACAACACTGCAGGTAATTTATTTATTCTCGACCAGACAACTGCTACGAATACTAAAGTTCGTTACTTAAATCAGGGAACAACGACAGTAACTATTTACGGTATTACAATCAACGCCGGAGAGATCAGAACAATCTATACAGCGGCCGATGGCCACGGTTCTGACCTTGCAGCCTTTGATTCGATGGTTTGTTTTTCTTCAGGTGGTGACTTTAACTATTCATCTAACGGAACATCCTCAACGGCAAACAACAACGTTATATGCTTCAACAGAGATGAATCGACAGGTACAACTTTCTACCGTTTCGGAAGAAATCCAAGTTCTTTCATTGGTAGAGGGGCTCAACAGTACAACACAGAAGAAGAAGGTCTAGCGGCCACAAGTATTTCGCTTGCAGGTCCTGCCGGATTAGCATTCGATGACGGTGGTAACTTATATATTGCGGAAAGAGATGCGCATACAATCCGCATGATTAAGAGATGGTGGTAGTATGAAATATTTTAAAAACTTTATGATACTTGCTCTGGGTTCAACATTTACTTTTTATGCTCTCGACTACACTTTGGGAGATAAACTTCGTCATCAAAAAAAATTTGATGAATATGATGAAGAAATAATAAGTGCTGATGCCACTCCTTCAGTAAAACAGTTCAATAAAAATATCATCGCCATGCAAGCGCCACGTGGTAAGGCGGCAGTTGTGACGGATTTTTATTCGAATACTTTTCAACCGACACCGGACGCAAAGGGTTTACCTCAACTAAAACACGGCAAACGCTGGTACAATGAAGCGAAAATGGAAGCGTTAGCGACAAGTGCAAACCTCGAAGAAATTTCCCGCGACGACGAATAATTTTTAGTCTTACATCTGCTTTCAAATAACTCATCTGGTATTGAAAAAACATAGTTTTCCCTGTAAATTTTTATAGGGAAAACTTTTTACTAATAGCTTGCAAAAAACCTTATGAACCATCTTCCAGATCTGATAAGAGACCTTGGCTTTATTCTTATTACTGCAGCAGTAGTCACTTTAATTTTCAAACGATTTAAACAGCCACTGGTTCTCGGTTATTTAATGGCCGGATTTTTCCTGAGCCAGCACTTCCCTTTTTTCATCGGTGTCCAGGACACACAATCCATTACTATCTGGGCCGAAATCGGTGTAATCTTTTTACTTTTTGGACTGGGACTTGAATTTAGTTTTAAAAAACTTTCCCGCGTCGGCAAAAGTGCAGGCATCACTGCGTTTGTTGAATCGGCATTCATGCTGGGTCTTGGTTACATCACCGGAAAACTCATCGGTTGGAATAACATCGACAGCATTTATCTCGGTGGAATTCTTTCTATATCTTCAACGACTATTATTGTTCGCGCTTTTGATGAACTCGATCTCAAGGGAAAAAAATTTGTTTCCCTTGTTTTTGGAGTTCTGATAGTTGAAGACCTGATTGCGATTTTGCTTCTCGTTTTATTGACAACGATTGCAGTTACCAACAGTCTTTCCGGTGCGGCGCTTGCCACTGCCACTTTTAAACTTGGTTTTTTTCTGACGTTGTGGTTTCTCGTTGGTATCTACATCATTCCTATTTTGTTAAATTTCATCCGCAAGCTTTTAACCCCCGAAACCACTGTTGTTGTTTCACTTGCACTTTGTCTGATGATGGTTATCATCGCCACTGATGTTGGTTTTTCTGCACCACTAGGTGCTTTCATTATGGGGTCGATTTTAGCGGAGACCCGCGAAGGAAAAAAGATCGAACATCTTTTAAATCCCATCAAGGATTTATTTGCTGCCGTATTTTTTGTATCGGTTGGTATGATGATTAACCCGGCAATGCTTTACAAATACAGCGGGATTATTTTTCTTATTACTGTCATTACAATCCTCGGAAAAATTATCAGCTCAACGATTGGTGCACTTTTATCGGGACAATCTCTTAAGACTTCGATGTATGCAGGAATGAGTCTCGCGCAGATCGGAGAATTTTCTTTTATTATTGCTACTCTTGGCATGACTCTTAAAGTGACCAGTGATTTTCTCTATCCGATTGCTGTAGCGGTTTCAGCGATCACAACTTTCACGACGCCTTATCTGATAAAAAATGCCAATTTCTTTTATGAGTTCATCAATAAAAGAATCCCGCATAGTTTTCACGAACGTCTTGCTCATTATGAATCAACATTTTCTACAAAGAGTGAAATCGGATTATCCGGCCTTTTATGGAAGGCCTACGGCATCCGCATACTTTTAAATATTACTGTGGTTGTGGGTGTTGCCCTTTTCACAGAAAATGTTCTCTTAACATACGTCTATGACTGGAATACGGTTTCACGTGATATCCCCGGCATCGGTGCGATCATTGCGATTATTATTTCGGCCCCATTTTTGTGGGCGATAGTTTTTGGTTCACCGGCGCAATCAACTACAACAAATCCTGTAAGTGCGGCAAGACTTAGAGGCCTGCTTGTCGGTGTAACAGTTACAAGAATTATTTTAGGTATTGCAGTTGTCCTTGGACTCATCAGCCGTTTTACAACTATGCATAGTGCTTATCTCATCGCTTTAATCGTCATTGTCATTGCGACTATTGTTTTCAGAAAATCAATTGAGCCATTTTATCGTTCAATTGAAGAGCGCTTCATGTATAACCTCAATGAAAAAGAGCGTGAAGAACTGGCCCTTCAAAAAACAAAACCTCAACTTGCTCCATGGGATGCCGTGATGACTGAATTTATCGTGTCACCTGATTCTTTAATCAATGGAAAAACTTTGCAGGAATCAGAATTAAAAGAAAAATTCGGCGTGACCATAGCATTGATTGAGCGTGGAAATAAAAAAATCATGGCACCAGGGAGAGACACTCAACTCATGTCATTTGACCGTCTTTTTCTTATCGGAACAGATAGTGAATTAGGTGGTGCAAAAAAAATTATAGAAACTGCAGAATTTCTTCTGGAACTTCCAGAGCATGCTAATTATGGACTCGAAAGTTTTACCCTTTCGATGAATTCGCCTTATATTGAAAAATCAATTCGCGATTGCGGTCTCCGTGAAAACATCGAAGGACTCATCGTAGGACTTGAGCGGGAAGGTGCACGTTATCTAAACCCTGATTCTGGAATGATTTTAAAGGCCGGAGATCTGCTTTGGATAGTGGCCAACATAAAACATGTAAATCGCAATCTTAATGTTTAGTAAGTTTTAGTAAGACAATCTTTAGTGAAGAATTTTTAAATGAGAGTAGTTTTATTCCTGGGACAACTTTTTCCAGGGATAAAAAATGAAACTTCTTCTGCCACTTGTTCTTTTTTTTATGACCAGTGCTCACGCACTCGAATACCGTGCAGCTTGCTCAGGTAATCGTGGAAATGTTTCAGTTCAGATGTATTCAAAAGACGATAGATTTTACATGCTCTATAGCAATGCCATGGGCTCAGATGATTTTCCTCTGTTTGAAGGTGTTGTGACTAAGCTCGCTCTTCCGGTTATTAAAATTGCTCAGGAAGAACTCGCTTCTCTCGATGAACAGGTTCTCGTTTCATGGCCGCTTTCACAATGTAAATTTAATCAAAAAGATCCTCTGATCCTTCAATGTGATGGTGAAGGGACTTTCCTTTTTCCTAAAGACTCCACTCTTAAATCCTACACTTTCATTACGTCCCATGTGACGGAAGAAAGTCTGACAAGTAAGTATGGCATCTTCAAAATCCGCTGGGGAGTCGACAGTTCAGACTTCCACCATTCGCTTGCGCTGCCATTTGACCCGACATTGTGTAAGGCCACTTTAAAAAACTAGTTACCGACTAAAACACTCCATCAAATTTTTTCCACCTTTTGATAGGTTGCATTTTGCATTAGAATAAAACTATCTAAATTTAAAGGTGGTTTTATGAAACTTGCACAGGGAATTCTTTTTTCTTTTTTTATCACAACAAATATTTTTGCAGCTGGGATAGATGCAAATGATATTGTAAAAAAAGCAGATCTTCGTCGTGGTCTGGGAAATGTTTCACACTCATTCAATGTTACAATTACCAATCAGGATAATAAAAAAGAAGTTTATCATGTGGCCTTCAAGGATGTGAATGCCTCTCTTACAGAACAAACTGAACCAGAGAGAGCACGTGGAAGAAAAATCCTGATGAAGGATTATGATATCTGGCTTTATACAACGAATATTAAAAAACCACTTCGTATTTCACTTGAGCAGAAGTTAACTGGTGAAGTTGCTAACGGTGATATAGCAAGAACAAATTATTCAGAAGATTATGATGCGACTTTGATTTCAACTGAGAAAAGAGGAAATGCTGAATTTTATAAACTGGATTTAAAAGCAAAAAATAAAAAAGTCACTTACGGCCGCATTGAATATTGGGTAAGTAAAAAAGACAGCATTCCAATGGAGGCGACGTTTTTTGCTCTATCGGGAAAACCGCTTAAGAGCGCTCAGTTCATGGACTTTAAACCGGTTCAAGGAATGAGCAGGACAACAAAAATGGTCATCCGCGATTATCTGCAAAAAGATAAAATGTCGACAATGGTTTTTTCTGACCACAAACCTGAAAAATTTGATGAAAGTTTATTCAACAAAGACAGGTTGGAATTTTGATTAAATACTCCCCGCTTTTTCTCGCCACATTACTGCTACCATCAATATGCAGCGCTGTCGATTATTCGGTACGCGGGTATTTGTCTGCAAAGGCCGGCCACTATACCAGCGGCGAGACCAATGAATCCAGCGGCCAGAATCACCGTGCGCAATTCGAGCAGGAATCACGTGTAAGTCCTGAACTGGTTTTCGTGAATCAGGTGCGCTGGAGTTACTCATCGCTTTACACTGATCTATCGACAACTCCACCTACAGATCCAAAAGACACACACAAAATTTATCCGGGTGACAACTACGTTAAGTTTAAATCTTCATCGTGGGTTATGCAGGCAGGTTATCAGGAAGTCGCATGGGGTGAAGCATTTGGTTTCAATTATGCTGACATCGTAAACCCGAAGGATATGAAGGAAACTTTTTACTCTGATTATTCCGACTCACGTCTCCCGCTCTTACTTGTCAATTTTAAGTATTTTTTTACGGACGGATCTCTTCAGCTGATTTATTCACCTGAACCGAAATTTTCAGATACACTACCGGTCAATCTTTTTACCAAAAATATTCTTCCACAGACGACGATTACAACTCTGAAAGAGCACTCACCTGATTTTTTCAAAGAAAAAGAATACGGTGGAAAATTATCGAAAAGTTTCTGGGGAATTGATGCTTCTGCTTTTTACTTTAACTATCTGGATCGTGATGCAACTTATGTTCTACAAAATGCAACACTCACTTCAGTGACTCTTGCTGAAGATCACAGCAGAGTAAGCACTACCGGTGTCTCACTCGCCCGCACTTTGTATGACAACTATGTTTTAAGAACAGATATTGTTTACACAAAAAATAAACGAATCAATTCGATCTCAGGGTTTAACTTAATAAGTACTCCCGTAAATATGACTAATTTTTTAGTCAGTCTCGACACTCCGACTTACAATAAATTTTCAGCAGTCCTGATCTTTGCTTCTTCACAGTTAAGTGAAGAGCTGACTCAGGCCTTCAGGGAAAAAGAAGAAACTTATTCAATCGCCAAACTTTCCTATGATTTCGGCGAAGAGAAAATGTTTGATCTCTCATACACTCATCAGTTCAAACAAAATGGCCATGGTGTCCAGAGTTTACTGACATGGCCGGTGACAAGTTCCCTTGACCTGCGCCTCGGAGCAGAAATTTACTGGGGTGATGAAACTTCACAGCTCTATAAAATTAAAAATGTAAGCAATGTATTTTTCGGTATCAAAAATTATTTCCAATTATAAGGACTCCAATGGAAAAAGCATCTGAAGCGATTTTGCGCTTTCAAAACATCCATAAAATTCACTCGTCTGATGGTGTAGATTTCGTGGCATTAGAAAAAATAAATTTCAGTATTCACAAAGGTGAGTTCATCGGACTTTCTGGAAAATCAGGAAGCGGTAAAACTAGTTTGCTTAACGTGGCAGGCCTCATCGATCCCCCGACTAAAGGCGATCTGTTCATTAAAAACATCAACATCAAAGATTTAAAAGACCGCGAACTATCCCTTATTCGCGCTCAGGAAATCGGATTTATTTTTCAATCGTTTAACCTGCTACCACTTTTAAGTGCAGCAGAAAACGTCGAATACCCGTTGATGCTTTTGAATCTTCCTGAAGCAGAAAGACTTGAGCGTGCTCATCAGGCGCTTAAAAGAGTAGGCCTTGAAGGATTTACTCACAGACGACCTGGCCAGCTTTCCGGCGGACAAAGACAGCGTGTTGCGATTGCCCGTGCGATTGTAAAAAACCCGACATTAATTCTGGCAGATGAACCGACGGCCAACCTCGATACAAAAACATCAGACGAAGTTTTTGATTTACTCATGGGACTGCAACAGGATTTGCGAGTGACAGTCATGTTGTGTTCTCACGATCCGGATCTGATTGCTAAAACACACCGCCAGATTAAAATTTCCGACGGTCATATCATCAGCGATTCATTCGCTGGAGGTGCAGTGTGATGAGATTTAAACTTGCTTTAAGAAATATTACCCGTCACCGCCTGAGAAGCCTTCTCTCAATCAGTATGATTGCAGGAGCTGTCGCTGCCGTTATTTTATTCCAGGGATTTTCAAGTTATTCACTTAGAGCTTTGAAGTGGATCGCTGCTGAAAATCAGTATGGAAACATGCAGATCGCTGCTGAAAAGTACTGGAATCCGGGAAAAGAATCGCGCGCTGAAAGATTATTTTTATTATCAGACCTGGACCAGTTAAAAACAGATGTTCCGCAAATTGAAAAACTGAGCGGCCGGTTAAGTTTTTTTGGTCTCGTCAGTAATGGTGATCTTTCTGTCGGTGGAAAAATTATCGGTGTTGATCCGGTTGGAGAACCACAGTTTAAAAAGAGTATGAAATTTACTGAAGGAACTTTTTTCGGTGATACCGGGGCAAAAGAAGTTGTAGTGGGACGTCTGCTTGCTAAACAGATGAACGTAAAACCAGGTGACAATATCACAGTTCTTACCAATACAATCGACGGGATCATGAACGCCATGGACCTGACTGTTGCGGGACTTTTTTCGGCGGGAATTGATGAAATAGACGGTCAGGTTATTTACATGCCTCTGTCGATTACGCAGGAAATTCTAGACACAAAAAATGTTGATATCGCAGTTTTAAAATTTAAAGAACTTGATATGGCCGAAGCAAATTTAAAAAACATCAACGATAGACTTGCTTCCACACGCCCTAACCTCTTTGCACGTTCGTGGCGCGACCTTGCAGTATTATTTCGTCAGGTTGATAAATTTTACGGGGTACAAAACCGCGTGATTGAAATGATTCTTCTCGCTCTTATGTTCCTGGGAATTTTAAATACTGTGAGTATGACTGTTGTAGAGCGAACCGGTGAAATCGGAACACTACGTGCTCTTGGTGAATCGAGAAGAGAAATTGTTTCTCAGTTTATTTTAGAGAGTATGCTTCTGTCTTTAATCGGAATTACTGTAGGGATTATCGCTGCCGCCGGATGCATCAGCCTGGTAGACAGGGTAAAAATCATGACTGAAATGCCCGGAGCTTCTACTCCATTCCAGATCAAGATATTATTCATGATGTCTTCGGTGATTTATGCAAGTTTTCTGGCAACTGTAACGACAGTTTTTGCCACGGCCATTCCAGCATTAAGAGCATCGAGAATGGATATTGTTGAAGCGTTAAGAAAGAATATTTAATTTCTGTTTCAGATACAACCGGATATTTTTCAGAAGACCTCGTTTGCCCGAACGAAAAAATGAGGTCTTTTGAAAAAATCTTTCAAACTCTCCGCCGGACATTTTCTCCAGATCTGCATGAACATTCTCAACTGGTCTCAACACAAAAAAATCCAGAATCTTTTTCTGTTCATCATTCCACGAAACTTTTTCAAAATCATTCTTCCGATCGACACGTTTATTCCACGGACAGACATCCTGACAGATATCACAGCCAAATAATGTCCCTGAAGTCAGGTCCATTTTTTCAGAGGGAACTGTATCAATTTTAAACTGCTCAATCGTAAAGGTACTGATGCAGTCTTTAGCTATGATAGTTCTGGTCACAGGGTCAATCGCATCTGTCGGACAAGCATCGATACATCGTGTGCACTGGCCGCAGTGATCGGTCTCACTGGTCTTCGTTTTGATATCCAGTTTTTTATTTAACAGTAAAGACCCGATGATAAAAAAACTTCCATGATGACGGTTGATCATCATCGAATTTTTGCCGAACCATCCAAGACCTGCACGTTTGGCAAGGTCGCGTTCAAGAACAGGATGAGTATCGAGTGTGAATTTATATTCCAGCCCGTGTTCGCTTTTTAATTTTTCGCCAATGCCTTCAAGTTTCGCACGTAGAATATTGTGATAATCCTCCCCCTGAAATCCAAGAGTATAGGACGCAAGCTTTAGCCCGTTCCATTGCGGATCTTTTTTATAAAGCTCCTGTAGTTCAAAATGTGATGGATGATAGGAAAATAAAAAGACGAGTGCAGACTGAAATTCACTCCAGTGATTTTTTAAGTCCTGTCTTTTATCCTGGCGCTCACCTGCAAGATACTCAAGTGGTGCATGCAGATTGTTTTTAACCCACTCATTGTAGTAATCAACGGTCGTCGGTATCGGCTCTTCTGTATAACCGAAATCTACAACATCAAATTGATTTAACCATTCCATTAGTCGTTAAGCGGGATTATTTCGATAGCACCGGTCGGACAGGCATCAACACACGCCAGGTCCATCGTACATCGTGAAACATTTTTTGCTTCAATATAAGTATTTTTATTGTCGTCTTTTGTGACGGCCCAGATTTCGTGAGGGCAAATCTGGACGCATGCCTGGCAGGAAGCGCAGTTATTGGTGTCTAGAAGAATTTTTTTTTTATCGTCGGACGCTTCTTCCAAACCTTCTGATCCACCTTTCACTTTAGGAACATCCCTGATGAGTTCCACCTTTACAGAGTTTGAGCTTCCTTGTGAAAAGAATTGCCCGTCACCTTTAGTCACGACCAGCTTGTCGCCGTTTTTTAATTTCAGGCGATCCTTAACTTCTTTTAAAACATTTTTCATGAAGTCAGAACTTTCTTTTTCCTGATCGATAACGATGAAAGGACTTACTCCCCAGTATAAACACATACGGCGTGCGACTCTAAGTGAATTGGTAATTCCCAGAACCGGAACACTTGGACGGAATTGAGTGATACGTAAACACGAAGCTCCTGACTCTGTAACAGAGAGGATTCTTCTAGCGCCGATTTTTTCAGCGATCATACTTGCGGCCACCATGATCGAAGCTGTTAAGCTCGATAAATCCTGGTGTCTCATGAGCGGTCTTTCTTTTGGTGTACGTTCTGCTTCTCTAACAATCTGATCCATCATGCGCACAGTTTCAATGGGATATTTTCCCGAAGCTGTTTCACCTGAAAGCATAACTGCATCTGTTCCATCCCAGATTGCATTCGCTACGTCTGAAGCTTCTGCGCGAGTTGGAGTCGGATTTTCAGTCATACTCTCCAGCATCTGAGTGGCAGTGATAACCGGAATACCGCGGGCATTACAGGCAGTAATAATTTTCTTTTGAATCGCCGGAACTAAATGGTTCCCGACTTCAACACCCATGTCACCTCTAGCTACCATGATCATATCTGTGACAGATAAAATTTCATCAAGATTATCTACGGCCTGAGGTTTTTCAATTTTAGAGATAATGGGAATATTAACTTTCAACGAATGCAATAGAGTTTTTACCTGCATGATATCTTCTTTCTTGCGAACGAAAGACAGAGCAACGTAATCTGCACCTTCTTTTAGTGCAAACATTAAATCTTCACGGTCTTTTTCAGTGAACGCCGGAGCAGACACATCACAGTCCGGAAGATTGATCCCTTTATTGGATTTTAACATCCCACCAGTGATGACTTTAATTTTATAAACATCACGATCACGAGAAACAGCAACTGCAGACAAAAGTCCGTCATCAAATAAAATGCGTGCACCATCATGACAGTCAGAAACTAAATGTTCATAGATAGTAGGAATGTAATTATTTTTATACTCAGGATAGTTGTCTTTAATTTTTGATGTACCAATAACCCATTCTGATCCTGGCTCCAGTTTAAGGGGCTCGGGAAGTTTATCAACGCGGATTTTCGGCCCTTGAAGGTCAGCGAGAATCGCCACTTCATAACCTGATTCTTTTGAAGCTTCACGGATGTTTTTTATAACAGCAGAGTGCGCTTCATACGTACCGTGTGACATATTGATCCGGCAGACGTTTACGCCTGTCTCGATTAATTTTGAAAGCATTTCTTTGGTGTTGGTCGAAGGGCCGATAGTTGCAACTATTTTTGCACGTCTCATTGGTATCCTGGGTTTTATCTAAATTCTAAGATATTACCTAGGATACCATCAACTACGCCTTTTTTGAAGAAGGATCTGTGCTAGTTGCAAGAGAACCGAGCTTCATATTTTCCATTCGCTGCTCATACTGGTTTCTTAAAGTCTGCTTTTCCAGCTCCGAATTCTTAAAAAGTCTTTCGAACTGCGACTGGGACTCACCTAATCTTGTTGATAGTTCTTTTTGGTGATCAATTCTTTCGCGATTAAGTTGATCTTCGTACTTTTGGACAATTTTATTAGTATTGTTGTCGGTCATTGCGCGGTCTCGGGCAATTTTCCCTTCGTATTTATCACGCATCTGGACAAGTTCGGCATCACTCTGCGTACGTAAATTTTCGATGCCCACTCTGTTGGCCTGGCCTTCTTTTAATTTTCTTTCTGCTTCTGTTGTCTTGATCTGGTCAATTTCATTTTCAGTTTTACGGGTGATTGAGACCATTCTGTTTTCATAGTTCTCGATAATTTTATTCGTCTGCTTTTCCATCTCTGAAAGCTTTTGCTCATAAAGTGTATCGCGAATAGTTACATTGCGGTTGAAATCGTTTTTCATTGCGACTTTTTCTTCGTTAAAATCCTTTTTGGATTTTTCGATCGACTGGGTTTTATCTTTTGAATAATCCTCTTTCAAAGAATTGATCGTCTCCATGTTTTTATCATTCATGTTATTGACGACTCTTCCGAACTCGACTCTCTGGTCTTTAATTTGCTTTTTTCCCTGCTCCATTGTGTGGGCCAGGTGATCATCATCTTCTTTTTTGATAGTGCTTGATTCGGCCTTGTAACGGTCGATCATGGCATTATTTTTTTCTCTGTTTTCATAAACACTTTGCTTAAGTGTTTCACTCGCTTCATCTTCTTTTTTACCAAGAGTTTCGATATTGGAAAGCTTTTGTTGCTTCAATTTTTCTTTATACATTGAATCGATGTTGTCTTCTTTTTCAGAATTCATCATATTATTGCGGTTGATTTCTTCACGTGCGGCCTGAAGTCTGTTGTCGTAAGAGGATTTAGTCTGTTTTAATTCATCAGTTAAATTATCGGCGTTAGTCCCGCCTTTAATTTTCTGATTTGCCACGCTCTGGATGTTTCTTACGTCGTCATTGAATCGCGCTTCAAGTTCCTTCGATTCTGTTTTATGGTTCGCACTTTCTTTTTCTGCAGCTGCAACGTTTTTCATGCGCAGGTCTTTCTGAAGATTTTCAAAATTCTTCTGACCGTCATCACTTTCTTTGCCTTTCATCTTGAAAAGGTCAGCCACTCTTTCTTCCTGGCGGTCTTTCAGCATCTGGTTATCTCTTCCCATAACTGTACGAAGATTTTCATTGTCATTTTTAAGGCGCGAAACTTCCTTAAACTTCTGTTCACTTGAACTGCTTCTCATATTTTCAAGATCGGCCGAATTTTTTTCCTGAAGTGTAAGTCGCTCTTCACGGTCATTCTCGCTGTTTTCCTGATTTACTTTTTTGGATTTTTCATCAAGATTGGTGATTTGTTTGTTAAAATCATCCTGGTAACGTTTATTCGCTGATGTATAGCGCTCGCCCATTGATTTTTTAATCTGATCTTCGTAGCGGGTATTTTCATCAGCGCTTTTTTTATACGCTTCAGAAAGTGTTGAAAGTTTTTCATTCAACTCATTTTTTTGTCCGTTTCTATCCTGATCAAATTTAGCTGTATTTTCGCGAAGTTTATTTTTAAACTCTTCCTGAGACTTGTTGATCGCTGTTTTTGTTTTGTCAGTGTAAAGTTCGTTGTTAACTGAGTTTTGCTCTTCGAGTTTTGTTTTATGTTCGTCGTAATTTTTTGCCTGTTTTGCACTCTTACCGTCGTAAGTTTCTTTCATCTGACTCAGGTTTTTTTCGTACGATCCCTTCAGGTCTTCCTGAGCTTCACGGTAGCGATCCCTTGCCTGTGTAATTGCTTTTGACTGATTGTTAACATCCATAAATAACCCTTAATACACAATAGGCCCCAATAATTTTTGAGGGATTGGCATTAAACAATTATATAGGATCAGGGGCAAGATTTGGAGTTGGGCAAAGATGACCTTTGCCCAACTGTTTTAGTCGGTCTATTGTGGACTATTTTGCTAGTTCTTCATCGATAACATCAGAAAATACTTCAATTGGTTGAGCACCACTAATTAATTTCCCGTTTACGAAGAAAGTCGGAGTCGACTTGATCCCAAGGTTTGTTCCTTCGGCAACTGACTCGTCGATTTTCGCTTTATACTTACCTGCTTCCAGACATGCTTTGAATTCTGCTTCCTTCACACCAGCTTTTTTGGCCGTAGCAATCAGATTGCCTTTATCAAGTTTAGACTGGTCAGCAAACATAGCGTCGTGCATTTTCCAGAAGTATTTCATGTCCTGCTCTTTTGCACACATTGAAGCTTCAGCAGCTAAACGTGCCTGAGCGTGGAATGGCAGTGGAAAATGTTTGAATCCGATTTTGATTTTGTTTCCGTATTTTTTCTCAAGAGCAGTCAGGATCACGGCCCCCTTTGAACAAAACGGACACTGGAAATCAGAGAATTCGATGATCGTAACTTTTGCATCTCCGCCGCCTTTAACAGCTGCGTCGCCAAGTTGAACATCGAATACCGGTAACTGAGGTTTTTTTAAGTAAACTTCAACCGGAGTTTTTTTCGTTTTTTCTGCGATCCATTTTTCAACAGCAACTTTCTTTTGTTCAACTGTTAAATATTCTACGATACGTGTTTTGATTTCAGGATTGATCTGCTCTTTCGGGATCTGACGTTCTTTAATGAATTTTTCTACATCAGCGTCTGAAACTTTCGTTCCTTTAGCAATTTTCTGGTCCAGGAACTGATCGTTTGTTAAACCTTTTTTATCAGGGTCAGCATTCATATAACGCTCTAAAAGCATGCTTTGAAGTCTTGCCATTTTAATTTCGTAAACTTTCATTTCTGCTTCGTAAAGGTCACTTTCGATTCCTTTAACAAAATCTTTTTCCATGATTTTATCTGAACCAATAGACGCTACTACATCAGTAGAAGGGGCCGGTTTAAAAATAAAATTTGGTTTTGAATTCGCTTCTTTTTGACAAGCGATCACGACGATAGTTAGAACGGCAACCGCCATTAACGGTGTTAATTTGCCCATAAGCTTTTTCATTACGACTCCTACCTTGGATAGATAATTTTTCACTAGTCATAATGATAGCGAGAAAAAATCAGGAATGCGAGAGTTCGCGGATAAATTCCTGGTAAACATTCGAAGATTTTAAAAGTTCTTCGTGATTCCCCGAGTCAACAACCAGACCTTTATCCATGACCAGAATCTGGTCTGCTCCAATGATGGTCTCTACTCTGTGAGCGACGATAATCGTGAGTGAGAACTCCTGAATCAGGAGAATACAAACACGCAGGGCCTGCTCCAGTTCCGAGTCCAGGGCCGAAGAAATCTCGTCGAAGAAGACGATGTTCTTTTTTAAATAGCAGGCACGAACGCCGGCCAGAAGTTGTCTTTGCCCCAACGATAATTTTGTAGGATTGATCTTTTCGAAAGTCTTAAGTCCCATGGTTTTTAAGTAAGGGATGCTCGTTTCAAGTTCTTTCCATGTTTTTTCAAAATGCTCAATTTCCGCTGGAACCAGTTCACGTTTCAATGTGATATTGAAAATAAGTGATTCACTGAAAATATGCGATTCCTGAGAAACGATACTCACTTCGCGGCGGTATTCATCCAGATCGCGGATCGCCAGATGATAATTCTTTTCATCGGTCTTCATAGTCAGATCTACAACGGCTTCAGGGGCAATCACATTTCCAGCGAGAATATTCAAGAGAGTTGACTTACCTGAACCGGATAGTCCCACGATCCCAATCAACTGCCCCGGGTAACCCTGGAATTTAATATTTTGAAGAGAAAAAGTATCGCGTACTTCTTCAGTGTCATCTGCATTTTTCTTTACTCGTTTAGGATAAGTAAACTTCGGAACGTTGACGTCAAGTTTCACTAAGCGCGAGTGATGAGTTTCAGATAAAAGTCTTGAAGAGTTCATCATCAGTTTAAAAGGCATGTCATTTAAAAAATGCTGAATGCGATCGATCCCCGTAATCGCTCTCTGGATGTTCGCAATTTTTCCTGAAATTTCTTTAATAGGACTGATCGATCTCTGGATTAAATCCACAATAGCAAAAATAAGGGCAGCTTCCGTTAATCCAGAATAAGGAAATACAAATATAACCAGCGCCAGTAAAATCGGATAAAGCGATTCAGCAACAGCGTAGTAAGCAGCATCTAAATTGTTGGCCTGATTTTGTTTTTCTAAAAAGTCTTCGAAGGCCGCATTCGATTTCACTGAAGCGTACTTGTCGTGACGGGTGTAATACATCTGGTGGAATCCACCCAGAACGTTGGCCGTAACACGGTTAACTTTCGCCTGAGAGTTTCTGAGCTTCATAAACACATCACGCATCAGCTGGCTTCCCCAGATAAGTCCTAGAGTCACCAGCACTTCAGTTCCACTGATAAAAAATCCGGTGAATTTATTTAATGTAATGAAACCGATCAAACATGAAACAACGAAACTTAAATCAATAAAAATACCGAATGAACCTGAGGTAATCAAATCTCGAATAGCTTCAGTGTCCGACATAATACGCGAGAGGATTTCCCCTTGCGGATACTTTTCACTGTCGTGCTCATTGCTTGAAAGCCATCTGCCGTAAGTTTGAGTGCGGGCATATTGAATTAGAAGGCGCACATATTTATTCACGGCAAGCTGATACATAACTCTGTTTAAGTAAACGAAAAGAAAGTTGTAAAACAACGCCAGAAGCGATGATGAAAAAAGTGAGTCATCACTGTAATTCTTAGACAGGTTCGCCACAAGTTGTGGAGTTCTGACCCCGAGAACGGAAGACAAAATCAAACAGACGACTGTTAATGCCAGCATCCCTTTTGAGCCTTCAAAGAAAAATAAACTATACCATTTGTTTTTGGAAGTATTCATACGTCTTGCTGTTTTCTCTTAGTAAATCGTTAACCATTCCTTCTTCAACCACTCCATCCTCTTTATCCAGAAATACCAGATAGTCGGAGTGTCTGACGGTCGAGAGACGGTGGCTCGTCAAAATAATTGTTTTGTTGTTCATAATCGGATGTTTTTTTAATTCCAGGATAATTTCTTTTTCCAGAATTAAATCCACAGATGAAAACGGGTCATCCCAGATGAGAATTTCCGCTTCACTCATCAGGCTTCGAACCAGGCTTAATCTTTTCGCCTGCCCGCCGGATAAACGTTTTCCGTTTTCTCCCACTTCCATCTTCATAAGATTTTCAAGGTTCGGCTCTAAATAATCTAGCCCCAGAATTTTTAAAATAGTTTTTGCATACTCGCGCTCAGCATCCGTTTCTTTTTTTCCAAGAAATACGTTTCGCTCGATCGTATCGTTGAAGATATATGGATCCTGCGCAACTAAGCTGATATTTTTCCCGCGCTGTCTTAAAACTTCTGAAAGCTTTAATAACATCTCACTTTTACCGTGACCGGTTTTGGCAATCATCACGTTCCAGGCATTCGGCCGGAAATTAATTGTCAGTGAGTTTTCCCAGTAAGGGAGTTTGTAATTGTTTTCTACAACTTCAAGGTTTAAATTTCTCAGCTTCTCTTCAGCTTCAATGGAAGTTGTCAGAGCTAAATCCAGGTCTTTTAAACGCTCCCAAGAAGCGTGCGATCGTGAAACGACGATCCCAATCCATGAAAGATACCCCATCGGCTCCATGAATAAGAAAATAAATCCTGAAAATAAAATTAAGGAAGTTGCACCGAGATGGTTGGCCTTAATAATCTGGGCACCCCATAAAAGTGAGAGCCCGACTCCAAATCCAATCAGTGGCATTGAAATGGAAACACCTAAACTCGATTTATAAAAATAATAAAGTTCTTTCAAAGAGAGTTCAGAAAAGAGTTTCATGAACGAGTCTTCTGAGTGGAAGTTTTTAATCGTTCTCTTCCCTACATAACTTTCCATGATTAAGTTTTGAACTTCACCCTGCATATCCTGAGTCAGTTTAAAATATTTTCTGTTTCGTGAAACAACAACTGTGAAAATAATAAAACACGCAAGCATCGGAGTCAGCGCAACTAACAGGCCGGCATTAAACGCCATCATCTTCGGAACAAGAATACAAAACGCGATAATAAAGTTTGCACCTTGAAGACCAACGAACCCGATCAAGGCCCTGATCTGATCAATGTCCCCCGAGAGGTATTGAAAAAGCTGACCTGAATTTAAATGACGAAATCTCTGAGGTGTATTGGATTCCAGTTTCTCCAGAAGTTCTGCACGCAAAAACTTTTGTAATAAACGGGCCGGATAAAAAAATAAAATTCTTGAAGACGTTCTGAAAACCAGAATTCCCAGCGCACATAAAAAAAATAAACTCGGACGAAGTTCATTGTTATTTTTCGCGACAAAATCCGCCAGCTCTTTTGCCATAAATGGCAGCTGACTTTGGATTTCGTGAGTGGCAACAAGTGCGATGGCACCGAAGATGTAGTAAATTTTAAATTCTTTTAACTGGCCCCAAAGGAGGCCACCGAAGTTGAGAGGCATTCTATTTTTCTGCATGCTTAAATATAGCTTATGTGGAAACTGCAGGCACGAAAAAAACAGATAACACACAACAGAAAGTTTGACAGGAAACTCGAGGGATCTTAGTATAGGCGCTCATCAATAGTCGGATAGCTCAGTGGTAGAGCGCTTGGTCGACATCCAAGTGGTCGTAGGTTCGATCCCTATTCCGACTACCATTCTTTCAACTTATTTTTACTAAATTCTGTGCGGAGAAAAATATATAATCCCGCTACCAATTAGAATTATACAAATTCCAATAGCATCCCAATGATCAGGTCTCTTACCTTCTACAAACCACATCCAGAAAAGAGCTACTGAAATATAGATTCCACCATAGGCAGCGTATATTCGTCCTGCGTTTGTATTATGAAGTGTGAGCAACCAGGAAAACAAGAATAGACTCAAGGCCGCAGGTAACAAAAGCCATACTGACCTTCCTTCTTTCAGCCAGAGATATGGAAGATAACATCCAATGATTTCTGTGAGTGAAGTAACGATAAATAGAAGCAGTGTTTTTAAAATGATCATCCATTTCCCAGGTGTTTTTATTCTTTTAATTTTCTTCTTCAGGCGCGTAAATAACTTTCCTGTTTATATCGTAATCGAGGATCTCTGCAAAACGTCCCCAGTCGACAATGGTATCGAATATTTTATCGGCGTTTTCATAAGGAAGTTTATCTGCAATTTCTTCCTGAAGTGCGACTTCACTGACCTCAGTCTGCATTTCAAGTTTATTTAAAATAATTTTAAACAGATTGAGTTTTTTAATCTGATCCCTGAAAATAATTTTTCTATCGAGAGTATTGGAGATAACAAGTTGATGGCCAAGTTGAGTGAGTACAACATCATGCTTAGGTGTTTCTACCAGATCCAGAAGCTCTAGTGCTTTTGTAACGGAAATAGTTAGACCAAACTCCTCACGCATTTGTGCTGACAAATCAAAAATATCTACCAATCCTTTATCATTAGCAATCATTTCAAGAAGACCGATCATCCTTCCTGCTGTTACGGCAGGAATCGATTCAATACGGTGTGATAGTTCAGTTGATGGACCTTCCTTCAAATCCTTTGGCATTATAAATGATTTTTCATAATCCTTATCTTTATCAGGAAGAGTTAAGCTAGTTATCATATCGTGAATTTCATCCACCCTTGCCTGGAACTCGAAAGACTTTTCATCTCTAGGGTAAGAGAGTTCATTTTTTATATCGTATACAACACTCCCGGGATTACTTGAAAGAATTAAAATTCGCGAGGCCATTGCAACGGCATCCTGAATATTGTGAGTCACCATGAAAGCAGATTTGAATCCGGCATTTCCGTTTTGCCAGAGACGGATAATTTCAGCACGTAAATTTCTGGCAGTAAAAACATCGAGTGCACTGAAGGGCTCGTCCATTGCAAGAATTTCTGGTTTGGCCACGAGTGCGCGGGCGAAACCTACACGTTGTCTCATTCCACCGGACAACTCTTTTGGATATGCATTTTCGTGTCCACCAAGACCAATGAGATCGAGCGCATTTTCAATTTCACTGTCTTCTTCTGTTTTCGTCAGTTTTCTCTGGTTAAGACCAATGCGGACATTTTCAGCAACTGAGAGCCATGGATAGAGAGCGAAACTTTGAAAAACAATTGCCACATCAGAGTTAACATCATCCAGAACTTCTTCGTTATGTATGACTCGTCCTGTGCTTGGAGGAATAAGACCTGACATGATTCTGAGAATGGTTGATTTTCCGGAACCAGACTGGCCAAGGAGCGCGATGAACTCACCTTCTTTAACCGTTAAGTTAATATCTTTTAAAATTAAAACATCTTGATCATTTTCAAGATTGTATGTTTTAGAAACTTTTTCAAGAGAAGTTAATACTTTCATAAATTCACCTATTCCAAATGAAACTTTTCAGCAGACAATTTATAAAGATTGCGCCAAACAAAGCGATTAATGAAAACAACAAACACAGACATCGTGACGATGCTTAAGAAAATTCCGTTCCAGTTTCCATCACTCGTCGCCTGCGAAATGTAGGATCCAAGTCCCTGAGCAATCAATTTCTGTTTTCCAAAACTAGCATACTCGGCAACGATGCTGGCATTCCATGCACCACCAGCGGCCGTACACGCCCCGGTTACCCAATAAGGAAAGATCGCAGGGATAATCATCTTAGACCAGAGCTTGATACCTTTTAATTTAAAAATACGTGCACACTCTTTCATATCGCCTGGAATAGAAGATGCGCCGGCTATGATATTAAATAGAACATACCACTGGGCCCCGAGAGAAAGCAGAAAAATACTTCCCCAGTTCATATCGACATTGTGACTGATAAAAAATCCTACAACAATCGGGAAAGTCATGTTGATGGGAAATGAAGCTCCAATCTGCGCCATAGGTCTTACAATTCTTGCAGCGTTCGGACGAAATCCAACCCAAACACCTATTGGTGTCCAGATAACTGTTGATACAATGACCATCAGAAAAACTCTAAGCATTGTGTAGGTTCCAAGTTTTAAAACCAGCAGGATATCAGGAAAGGAAATTTTATTTTTTATTTCGCTGAAAGCAAACCAAGTGACGTAAAAGATAAGGATGATAACTAAAAGATAAAAAACAAAATCCAGTATTTTATTGTTCTTTGTAACTCTGGTTTTTCTGTTGTTTTTATAAAAGACCACGGCACCAAGATTAAAAAACCAGTTAAAAAATGTATCGATTGAACTCATTATGAAATTAACAATTCTATTCACAAGTTTCGATTTGTTTAAAATTTCAAAAATTAACGACTTCGGATTTTCGCTTGAATCCACTTGCTCGTTTTTAAATTTCATGGACCACACAGTGATTGGTTTCCAGAATAATAAATCGATTAAAACAATTGTAGTCACCATTGCAAGGACTGCATACAGCGCGGCCCGGGAGTCCCCTTTTTCAAGCGCCATTCCCATATATGACCCAATTCCTGGCAGCTTGATATTTTTTCCCAGCACAGTAATCATTTCACTTTGAACAACGAAAAACCATCCGCCACCAAAACTCATCATTGAATTCCACACAAGAGATATTGTCGAATTCGGCAACTCCAGTCTGGTAAAGCGCTGCCAGGGATTTAATTTATAGACCCGGGAAACCTCTTTTAAGTCGTTTGGAAGTGTAATTAGCGAATGATAAAAACCTAAAGTCATATTCCAGACCTGGCCTGTAAAAATAGCAAACAGACTCGCCAGCTCCACTCCCAGAAGATTATGTGGAAAAAAAGACATAAATCCTGTCACCGTGATCGACAAAAATCCCAGTACAGGAACGGATTGTAAAATATCAACGATCGGAATGATAAAAGCTCTGGCGCGCTTGCTACGATAGGCCCAGTAACCAATGGTTGTGGTGAATAATAAAGAAGCGCCATAGGCAAGGAACATTCGAAACGTACTTCTCATCATGTAATACGGAATTCTGGAGTAACTCAAATCAAGGTTCTGAAAAGTTGTAGTGCTGTAAGGCACGTCCATATCCCGGATGAGATTTATCCCGAGCCATAAAGAAGAAATGAACATCATAATGGCAACGAGATCCCGCCATGTGAAATCAAATTCATCAATCAGAACATAAAGTGAAAAATTAAAAAAGGGCTGTCGTTTTTGCATAACTCAATCTCATAAGTGTTTTCATGATAGAAAAACCTGAGAGATTAAACGATTTTTAGAATATAAAAACAGGATTACACTTCTCAGGAAAATAAAAAGTGCTTGTGGGGTGCTCGTCCATCTTTTTCTCCTGATTGGTTGGTATTTAACTTTTAATATATCTGGGAATATAAAACTATAAATTCGGAAGGCAAGTAAAAAAATATTAAAAATAATTAATCCTATCGCTGAGTCCATCTGGTCATTTATTCTTAAACTATTTTAATTTTTATTGTTATCACAATGGCCGGGACTGGATTGTTTACTAATCACTAACTTCATTACTTAATTGTAATAATCCATTTCGCACGAAAGATCTGCTATTTACAATAAAAAACTGACTAAATTTTAGACAGAACCAGTGAATATTTTTCGCAAATCAAATGCGGAAATCTAGTTTCAAATAAACTTCGATATATCTTTTAAACTAGATTTCGGAGTTGTTATGAAATTATTAATTCTAAGCTTACTTCTGGCCTCTTCTTTTTCTGCCTTTGCAGAACCAGAACCCAAATACACATGGGACGGAAATATTCCTTTTGAGGGTCTCACAACAACCGGGCCGGACACTGAAAACGTTCGATTAGATCAGGCCGAAATTCTGCTCACTGATCAGTTATCTGAAAATATAAAAGCATCGATTAAATTAAAACTTGATCGCGATTTAATCCTGGATGGTGCTCCACTTCCGCAAAATTTTAATTTTGAAGATTTTATAAAAGCAGCACATATCGAAATTAAAAACATTGGTGGCAAACCTGTTGCGATTGTCATCGGTAAACAGGAAATCGCATATGGATTCGACAATACATTAATGCCTATTCCGAAAGAGAGTCCAGTGCACGAACTTGGAGTACATAATGAAGTCGTAGGCTTTACAGTTGCTCTAGATACAAATTTTCAATTGTTCGATAAAATGGAAGCATCTGTTTTTGAAACAAAGGATGGAGATTTACGAATTGGGACCATTGACGGTTATGCGGTTCGCTTTAGCAAAGATGTATCAGAGCAAATTCAAATAAAGGCGTCAGCTATGCATTTAGGAAATGGTGACAATCCAGAACTGGGTGTAGAAAACAGACAGGACATTGGAATTATCGTTAAATCCAAAGATGGCAAATGGACTTTCTGGAATGAAAATATACATTTTGACAATAATCCGGATTATCGAGACTCCCATTTCGCAATCTCTGCTGGTCTCTCTCGTAAAATGGGTCCGGGCCAGCTTTCTATGGACGCTACTTTAATTCCCCAGACTTTGAAGAGAGTCGGTCTTGGATACAATGTTAATCTAAGTAAACATATTATCGTTGGGGCTGAGGCCAATTATACAACCTACAATCCCGGTTCGGAAACTAAAGATGGAATGAGATATGGGGTTTCTATTCGATATGTGTTCGGTGGAAAATCTGGTGGGGATGATTCGAGTAATATCTTTAAAAACATAAAACGTAAGTGACCAGTGGCCCTTACGTTTTATGAAAGTATTTATTTAGAGAGCAAAATCTTTTACAACTTTGGATTTTTCTACATGAATTTCTCTAAGTAGAGCAATGACAAGAACGATGGCAAAGAAAATTGATGAGCCAATTGTTCCAAGATCCAGTCCGCCTTTTTCGTGAGTCTTTGTAAGCAGGTCTCCGAAAGTTGCACCAAACGGTCTGGTTAATACGAAAGCAATCCAGAAAAGCAGAATGCCGGACATCTTTGTATAAAAATGCAATAAAGCAGTGATGACAAGAACGACAGCAATCAAAGCGGCACTGAACATGAAACCCATTTCCAGATTGTCTGAAAGATAATCTCCGGCCGCAGTACCAAGAGTGTTGGCCACAAGAAAGGCCATCCAGTAAAAAAGTTCGGCCCGTGTAGTTGTGATTTTTTCCACATCAATTGATTTTTCAGTTTTATACCAAACACCTAAAACAACTAAAAGTAGTGTCAACAATAATGCAGATCCGGCCGCATACCCCATTTTTAAAGTGCGGTCGATATAATCTGAGATAGCTGTGCCAACAATTGCAGTCATCGTAAAAAGAAACCAATATGAAATAGTTTCATATCTTTTCATCGCTAGTTTTACACCGAGTGAAACAAGAAATAAGGCCATAAAGATGACGATTGTATAACCGTAACCGATATTGAAAGTCATGGAGAACATATCGGCGCCGGTTTCACCTAATGTAGTAGATGCAATTTTAATGATCCAGTACAGCAGAATAATATGAGGAACACGGTTGATGATAGCATTATCATTGTTCATAAAGACCTTCCTTGCAGCATTAATTATCAACCGATTTTGCTTTTGAGCGATAGACTTAGCAACTGAAATACTTTTCGTTACAAACTTGTAATCTTTTTTGAAGCAAATATTCTGAAATGGAATGAAGCTAACTAAGCAGCGTCTGAATCAGTTCTATTTTTTGAATTCATCATTGCCATCTTAACGTAGCGACTAAGGCGTGAAAAATCGATAGGTTTTTCAATGAAATAGGTGCTCTCCATATTTTCCATCTTGTCAGCAAATTCAGAGATAAGAGCGGAAACCATGATGATAGGAGTATGTTGATTTATTCCGGTTTTATTTCTAATGCCAAAAACCATGTCGCTGCCTTTGCAATAAGGCATAGCATGATCTGTACAGATCAGATCAAATTTCTGGAGATAGGCTTCGGTGTATCCTTCTAGACCATCCGTAGCAAATGTCACATGTGTGAAGCCCAGATCTTTTCTGAAAACCTCATCAAGTATTTCACGTATATCTTTTTCATCTTCAACAATTAGAACTTTTTTCATGAAACTTCCTTTCTACTTTTTTTTTGATTTGTTAATATAGTGATTCTTTCGGCGATACCTAAAAGTGGTTCAACAAATTCTGCAGCACCGATGTTTATTGCTTCTTTCGGCATACCAAAAACAACTGATGTCTCTTCGTCCTGAGCGATTGTTCTCACGCCATGATTACGAAGCTCCAGCATTCCCTTCGCACCGTCTTTTCCCATCCCGGTTAAAATAACGGCAACGGTATGCGTGTAAAGACTTTTAGCGACAGTTAAGAACATATAATCCACTGACGGCTTGAATCTGTTTACAGGTTCATCGTCGTTGATTTCAACATACGTTTTTCCGGCCTTGTGGACCATCTTCATCTGCATTCCACCGGGAGCGATGAGCACGCGGTTGATTTTTACTTCATCACCGTCTTCCGCTTCTTTTACTTCAAACGGACAGAGGTCGTTCATTCTTTTGGCAAATGCCAGCGAAAAAACTGCAGGTATATGCTGAACGATCAGCATCGGCGGAATCTGGTCCGGCATGGCCGTAAGAATATCTCTTATCGCTTCAGTTCCACCTGTTGATGAACCTAAAACAATCAGTGAGTCCATATTACATTTTTCTTTGGTCTGGATGCTTGCGGGTCTTTCACGCGAAGTTCTTTTGTTCGTGTTGGCCATTGCAGCTGTTCTGACTTTTTCCAGGATGAAAGGTGTGACCTTTTCAATCTCCGACATCTCGGGCTTCTGGATATAATCGACAGCACCGTTTTCCAGGGCGTCTAAAACCAGCGGCCCTTCGGCCATACTGATACTTGAAATCATCACCGTTGGAATGTGATACTTCGGAGTGATGATTGTTTTTAACAACGTCACACCATCCATTTCCGGCATGTGAATATCGAGAGTGATAACATCCGGTTTGTGTTTTAAAATCAGTGCTTCAACTTCAGAGGGTCTTTCGGCCATGGCGCAAACTTCAAACATCGGATCACTTGAAAAGATACGCGATAAAATTGTCCTGATGGTTTTTGAATCATCGACAACTAAAACTTTAAATTTAGTCGGCATAACTTTTGGAGCAACTCGAGGTTTTTCTTCTACCACAGATGGCACAATTGAAACCCTGACTTTGTTAATCTCAGGTAGAAAACAAACTTCAACCTGACCATTTTTTTCGATTTTTTTAATCGACTGGAATTTTTTAGGCGTGAAAAAATCGCTTATAATATCAAGTGACTTTGTAACTGCAATCACTTTCATTTCTATTTTGCTGAACTCTCCTGAAAAATACTCTTTCACCGATTCATTTAGTTTTTCAAAATTCACCGGAATCAGGTCAAACTTTTTAAAATATACGGCCATGCATTCACCATTAGAATGGTGAAAAGAAATAAAAGCGTCTCCTGGAATGAGACTCGTCAGGAACTCTCCGCCTTCACGTTTTGTCTGAATTTTCTGCGGCAGCAATTTTTTCATTACAATCCTACTTCGTACTCAGGTAGCGGCATGACATATAAGGAAAACTTGTCGCAGGAACGACGTCCTGTGCGTACATTTTCAACGGGTGTTTCGGATTCGCTTTTTCTCCCAGGTCTTCCAGTAATAATTCGCAATTTTTCCAGTCTTTCACGGCCTTTGCTGCATGCGCAGATGTATTTCCATAGGACAGAATTGAAGTCGGGCATGTCTGATACTTCAAGTGAATTTGTGAGAAATATTTTTTGAAGTCTACAAAATAAATTTTGTTCGCTTCAAGTTTTGTTTCCATGCTGTCAAAAAAAACCACTGTCTTCTTAAAATCTCTCTGGTGCTCTCTAACGATGCCTTCAAGAATTTCCCCTGATCCTTCAAAGAAGATCAGTGTAGGTGGCTGTGAGTTATCCATGTCATGAAAGAAAGCTTTGAACACCGGAAGATCTGACAATGAGCCCAGGATCAGTCTCATTTTCTTTTCCGGATTTGTGATCAGGAAAGTTTTCTGGTTCTCTTTATCAAAAGAAGAAACCACAGTACTTCTTTGCGCACTTCCTGCAATTGATCTAAGTTTTGTTCTGATCTCTTCTCCACGCTCTTCAAGATTTGCCAGTGCTGGTTTTTCAACATAGTCACTTGCCCCGAACTTAAACGCTTTCATTGCTGTATCAGAGTCTGCTCTCGAGGCAGATGAAATGATCATAACCGGAGGATGTGATTTATTGTGATTTTTCTCCAGATAAGTCACACCATCCATTTCCGGCATGTGAATATCGAGAGTCATTAAATCTACTTTTACAGTTTTTAATTTTTCCATTGCATCTTTACCATTGACGGCAGTCGCAACGATTTCAAATCCGTGTTCCGGAGTAAGAACTTTTTTAAGTAGTGTTAATATACTTGGTGAGTCGTCCACGCACATTACTTTTAAGATTTGCGGCTGGAAACTTACCGACGCTCGCATTGGAATAACGTTTCCAACTGGTGCTGGTGTTGCAGGTACTGCACTCTTGTGAACATAAGCAGAGGGCCCGATCGAAGAAATATCAAGTTTCATTCCTGATAATGGCTCAGAAATTCCAGAAAAATAAATTCCATGTGGTTGAAGTCTATTTATTAAATCTTTGGAGATCGATTCTACCTGGTGAGTTTCAAAATAAATAAAAACATTTCTGCAAAAGATAACGTCAAATTTTTCATTTTTTACTGCTTCACTTACTTTTAAAAGATTGCCTGGTCTGAATTCACATTTTGATTTTAATTTTGTTTTGACTTTGGCGTACATGGCGATATCGCCTGTCCCTTTGGTCCAGTTGTCTCCCATGAAGTTCATAGGTATTTCTTTGATTTCATTGTGATGATAAACACCGTTTCCTGCAATCTTAACAGACTCGCCGTCGATATCAGTTCCAAGAATTTTAAAAGAGATTGTCGGATCAATTTGTGACATATGGAAATCTAAAAACATGGCCAGTGAGTAAACTTCATGTCCCTTTGAACACGCAGCTGACCATACACTTAAAGTTTTATCGCCGCGCTTTTTTACGTGGGCCACAAGCTCCGGAAGTTTGTTTTTTAATATTTCAAAATGTGGAAACTCTCTGAAGAAAAAAGTATGGTGTGTGGTAATCAGACCAACCAGTATATAGGATTCATGATCGAAGTGAGCATCGATATATTTCATGTATTCATCAGGAGTTTTAAGTCCCAGTTCCATCATACGCTTTTTTACACGCGTCTCAACCATGTACGCCTGTTTTTCACCAAGGCGGTTTCCTGAAATTTTATGGACGACACTAGAAACCTTATCAATTAAAGAAATAAATTCTTTACTGATACTACCAGCAACTGCCTGACTCATCTGACACCTCTAAAGTAACCCAACAATTAACAAGTCAAAAAGTTATGCAGCTTTTTTCATTCCGCTGATGGCTTCCATATCTTTCAGGTCCAGGACCTTGGCGATATCAAGAAGAATCGTTAGCGAGTGTTCTTTTTTATAAACACCAAAAATGTACTGAGTATTGTTCTGGTGTTCTACTTCCGGCATTTCACTTACGTCTTCAGAAGAAAATGCAAGAACCTTATTGATTGAATCTACAACCACACCAATATTCATTCCACCGATATCAACGATGATTACTGCTTCTTCTTTGTCCTGGCGTGCTTCTACTTTTAATTTTTTTCTAAGATCGACAACAGAAATTACCTGACCTCTCAGGTTCATAATTCCTAAAAAATGTGCCGGCGATTTTGGAATCGGAGTTGTATCCGGAACCGAAATAACCTCTCTCACCATTAAAAGTGGGATGGCATAGTCTTCAGAACCCAGGCTGAATTCGATGAATCGACTGAGTTCAGTTGTAGATTGTTTCTTCATTTTCATTACATTGTCTTTTTCCATCTTGGTCTCCTATGCGGCCATCTCTTCGATAAAGTTAGTCTTTTTCTTTTTCATTGATCCTGCAAATAATTCAACCAGGTCCAGGATAAGAGCGGGTTTCCCGTCTCCTAAAATCGTGCTTCCCATGAAACCTTTCTGATTCTTGATTTCATCGCCAAGTTTTTTAATAACAACCTGCTGCTGGTGAAGAATGTCATCAACCAGAACGGCAAAACTTCTTTCTTCAGTGTTTACAATAATTGCGATCTGCTCATTAAGAGGCTTCTCTTTCATCGTTCTCTGAAGTGCTTTGGAAATTTTAAATAATGGAATGACGTCTCCTCTAATTTTCAGACAGTCACCCACACCATTCACATGGTGAACCAGGTCTGCTGTAGGAGAAAGCGATTCGTAAACCTGTCCAAGAGGAATGATATAAGTTTCTTCGCCGATTTTTGTCACCATCGCTTCGATGATGGCAAGTGTAAGCGGAAGAACAACTTTAAAAGTAGAACCTTTCCCGATTTCAGTGATGATTTTTACTTCACCGGATAGTTTTGCGATGTTGGTTTTTACAACATCCATTCCTACTCCGCGTCCTGAAATTTCTGAGACAGCTTCTTTCGTAGAAAATCCAGGGTGGAAAATAAGATTGATGATGTCGTCATCACTCATTGTTGCATTTTCTGAGATAAGGCCTTTTTTCACTGCGATCCCGCGAATGACTTGAGGATTGATTCCTTTTCCGTCTTCGCTTATTTCGATCACTAGGTTATTTCCTTCGTGAGCAGCTTTAATTGTGACCGTACCAATCTCAGGTTTTCCGGCAGCAATTCTTCCTTCAGTTGTTTCAAGCCCATGATCAACAGCGTTTCTAACAATGTGAACCAGTGGATCTGCTAAATGCTCAAGGACTGTTTTATCAATTTCTGTATCTTCACCGATCAACTCGAGGTTGACCTGCTTGTTAAGAGCTTTTGAAGTATCACGAACAATTCTTTGCATCTTTTGCAGTGTTTGTTTTAGAGGAACCATACGAAGACTCATGGAAATGTTCTGGATTTCTTTTGAAAGTTTCGCCAGTTGAGAAAGCGATTTCAACATCAGTGGATTTGAAACTTCTTCTCTGTGCTGGTTTAACACTGTCTGGATAATAACCAACTCTCCAACAACGTTGTTGAGCATTTCTACGCGCGATAAACTTACGCGGATACTGTCGTCTTCTGAATTTCCTTTTGCGGCCGGAGCTGCTGCTTTTTTCTGTTCTGGTTCAGCATGTACCGGTGCAACTACCGGAGCAACTGCCACTGCTGGTTTTTCTGTCGGGAAAAAAGACTCTGCTCTCTGAGCAGACTCTTCTGCAGTCATTGGTTCCGAAGGTGCATTTAAATTTGCTTCAAAGCTTGCAAGTAGAGCTATATCATCTGCAGAAATAGTTTCTTCTTCCGTCATTTCTTCAACCGCTGTTGCAACAGGAGCTGCTGCCATAGTTAAATTTCCTGAGAGTGCAGAAAGAATTTTTTCAATAATTTCTTTCGATTCAAATCTTGCATTCAAGTCCATGTTCAGCATTTTAATCATCACGCTGACGTGGTCATTACATTCAAGTAAAAGTGAAACGATGGCGTCTGTAATTTCCAGATGCCCTTCTTTTAATTTTAAAATCAAGTTTTCAAATTCGTGAGTGAACTCGGCCACATCTCCGAAACCTACTGCTCGAGAAGTTCCTTTTAAATTGTGGGCCAGTCTGAAGATCTGGTTCATCAGATCAGCGTTATTTTTATCACTTTCCAGTGCTAAAAATGCCTGCTCAGAATCATCAAGGAGCTGAAGTGCTTCAGTTAAAAAATCTAACTTAACTTCTTTTTCAAAATCATCCATAAACTCTACTCTCTATTAGGGGCCTTTAAATTTCTCAATTATTTTATCGGCATCACTGTGAAGCGTTCTTAGAATTATTTACGTTAATTTTCGTATAGGTTGCCTTCGTAATACGCTGATATGTGCTAAAAAAAATGTCCGACTAAACAGGTCATTTTGAGTTTTTTTTTGATTCCTGTGTATTATTGGATATAATGGGTCAACTTTTTACGCAGCACTCATTTAGGAAATATATGGCCCAATTTAATATCGGTCCCGGTCTTAAAAACGCGATTGAAACATATCAGCTTCCAGAAAATTTAATGGGATTCGGAAATACAATGGCGCCAGTGATGGCCACATGTACTTACGAAAATGGAAAATGGGGAGAAGTAACTTATCTTCCATATGGCCCCATCACAATGTATCCAACTGCTAAAGTTCTTCACTACGCTCAGGAAATTTTCGAAGGGATGAAAGCTTATCGTGTAAACGGTATGGGTCCTTATATCTTTCGTCCGGAAGAAAACTTTTTACGTTTCAACCGCTCTGCTGAAAGAATGGCGATGCCACATGTGCCTCAGGATATTTTCATGCAATCGGTTTTTGATATAGTTGCTTACTCGGCGAACTTTGTTCCAAGACGTTCAGGTGAATCACTTTACCTTCGTCCTTTCATGTACGCTGCTGAAGAATCATTGGGAATCAAGCCTGCTGAAAAATTTGTCTTCATGGTGATCGCATCTCCATCGGCGAGTTATTTTTCAGGCGGCAGCGGTCTTTCAGTTTATATTGAAAGAGAAAATGCACGCGCTTTCCCGGGTGGAACTGGTTATGCCAAAGCAGGTGGAAACTACGCTGCGGGCCTTGCTGCCGCAATCAAAACAAAACAAATGGGATTCGTTCAGACATTATGGCTGGATGCTATTCATAAAAAATATATCGAAGAAATGTCAGGGATGAACGTGTTCGTTGTTGTGAACAATGAATTACTAACATCAAAAACAGGTGACACTATTTTAGATGGTATCACTAGAAAATCTATCATCACTCTTGCCCGCGATCTTGGTTACACGGTTCATGAAAGAAACATCGACATCGATGAACTTCTTGTGGATATCAAAGCTGGAAAATGTACAGAAGCTTTCGCTTGCGGAACAGCTGCCATTATCACACCCATTAATTATTTTGGTGACATCAGCGGAGACCGCTTCCCTCTTCATTATCCGGATGGAAAAATTTCTACTGAGCTTCGTGAGAAGCTGTTAGCGATTCAGGAAGGGCGCGCACCAGATAAATACAAATGGATCACGCCAGTCGAGCCGAAATCAGTTTAGACATTAAAGCTTGGTAAAAGAAATAAGCACAAAACTCCAATGATAGTTGGAACGAGTGCGTATATAAAAAGTTTGAGTGGATTGATTCCGTCATCGCCGAAAGTTTCTTTTAAAATTCCGAATCCGGCAGGGTTCGGAGCATTCGCGATCACTGTTAATCCTCCACCGGCCACAGCACCTGCAACCAATGCATACTTTGAAGCATCTGACAGATCCACGAGTGAGCCCAGATACGTCAAGGCCGCATTGTCCGTGATTGCGGTGAGAGATGTTGCTCCCAAAAATAAAACCAGGTCATTCATTCGCGCCAGTAATGGCCGCAGCCACCATGCCTGCATAGATCCCAGAGTGACGAGACCTGCTAGAAAAAAAGCGACAAGAAAAGATGTTTTTATTTTAAGCGGGTCCTGAAATCTCTCTGTAATTTTTATGAATCCTAAGAAGAAACAAAAAATCCCGATGAAAACTTTTGGATGATGTGCTGTATATACAACCAGAAATAAAAAAATCACATGAGCTAACACTTTCCACCAGCGTGGAATTAAGTATCCTTCCGGATAATTTTTTACAATTACCTTTCCCTGCAATTCTTTTTTTAACACAAATGTATAAAGAAAAGTCGAAAGCAAAATTGCCAGCACTGATTTATAACCGAAGTGCTCCAGCATATAAAGTGTTCCCCATCCCCACTTGCTTGCCACCATTAAAACCGGTGGTGCTGCAAAATGAGTGAGCGTTCCTCCAATGGAAACGTTTACAAAAAGAAGTCCCAGTGTTGCGTATTTAAATTTTAAGGAAACCTTTTCTTTATAAAAAGCATCGAGAAGAATAAGTGCGGTCACAGTCATCGCAGCAGGTTCAGTAATGAAAGATCCAAGTAAGGGTCCGATGATTAAAGCAGACAGATAAAAAGACATCTTTGGTTTAAAGGGCAAAAGCCTCGCAAAAAATTGTATTATTTTTTCTGCGAGTAAAATAACTGGTCTGGTGGCGGCCACACACATGATGACAAAAACAAAAGCGGGCTCAGTGTAGTTTAATGAATCGAGATAAAAAAGCGCTGAGTCTGCTCCTCTGGCGATTACAAAAATGGCGATGAAAACCATGGCCCAGATGCCAAAGACAACTTCAACTTCCGCCAGGTAATGCCAGATATTGTGAGCGATGGATCCTTTGGGTTTCTGGTCGGCGATATGTTCAAACTTGCTGACCAGAAATGTATGAATGATTGCGATAAAAAATAAAACTGTGGAAAGTAATTCGAGTTTAGAGGCCGTCAAAATCAGCCGTCACTTCCAATGGAAGCTACCGGACAAGCTTCAAGCTGCTCCTGGCATAATTCAATATCCTGAGGTGTTGTTGGTTGTTTCCAGACGTATGCGTTTCCATCTTCGTCTTCTTTAAAGAATTCAGGAGCGCCTGTGTAACAAACGTTACAAGCGATGCAACCTTCTCCATTATCGTCATCAGGATCTGTGCAATACCATGCGCCAGCGATGTTTAATTTGTGCTTCATTTTTTTATTGGCCATAAATCCTCCGGAAACTTTTAACGACCTTGATCATAGCGAAAAAATTGTGATCTATGAAGAGATATTTGATAAACTAGCTGCAACTCAATCGAAAAGGATAGCTTGTATGACTGACAAAACTTCAATGGAAAAGGCCAAATCATGGGCGCAGAATTCATATTTCTCCTCTGAATCCCGAGCTGAAATCCAGGCGCTGATAGATTCTAACGATACAAAAGAAATTAACGAGCGCTTCTATAAAGATCTTGAATTCGGCACCGGTGGAATGAGGTCAATCAGAGGTGCAGGAATCAACCGCATCAATGTTTACACAATCAGAAAGGCCACTCAGGCACTATGCACAGAAGTTTTGGCGCAGAAATCAAATAACCCTAGTATTTGTATCAGCTATGATTCGCGCATTATGTCGATCGAGCTGGCAAAAGTGGCGGCCGAAGTTATGGCCGGCAACGGCATCAAAGCTTACATCTATAAGCACCTTAATCCGGTGGCGCTTTTATCGTTTGCGGTACGCGAGCACAAATCGATGGCCGGAGTTATGGTCACTGCTTCTCACAACCCTCCCGAGTATAACGGCTACAAAGTTTTCTGGTCAGATGGCGCGCAGGTCACTCCACCGAACGATCAGAATATCATCAACAACTACTACGCCATCACGGATTTTTCTGCAGTAAAAGTTGTGCCGTTTGAAGATGGTCTGAAAAATAATCTCATCGCATGGATTGATGATTCGGTTGAAGAAAAATACTACGCTGCCATTTTAAGCAAAATGGTAAATCCGGAAATGTGTCACAAAGATGGCGGCAAATTAAAAGTAGTCTACACTCCAATTCACGGAGCAGGGCTTGTTCCATGTTCGCGTGCACTGAAGGATTTAGGATTTACGGATGTTCATATTGTTGCTGAACAGGCCCAACCTGACGGAAGATTCCCCACTGTAAAAAGTCCGAACCCTGAAAATCCATCGGCATTAAAAATGGCCGTGGACCTGATGGATAAAGTCGGTGGCGATATTGTTATGGGATCTGATCCAGATACTGACCGTCTTGGTGTGGCGGTTAAAGTGAAAGGTGTCGTTCACTATCTAACTGGAAACCAGATCGGGATTTTAAAAGTTCACTACATGCTTTCCGAAATGAAGAAAAAGGGAAAACTCTCTGGAGAAAACTACATCGTGAAAACTGTAGTAACGACCCCACTGCTTGATACAATCGCCCACTCATACGGCGTTGAAGTTTTCAACACTCTCACTGGATTCAAATGGATCTGTGGAAAAATGAACGAGCTTGAAAGAACACAACCACAAAAGAAATTTATTTTCGCAACAGAAGAATCTTTCGGTTACCTTTGCCATACTTTCGCCCGTGATAAAGACGGTGTGAGCTCAGTCTCTCAAATGGCAGAAGTCGCACTATTTTATAAGCTTCAGGGCATGAACCTCCTGGACGCTCTCGATAAAATTTACGAAGAATTCGGCTTTTCTAGAGAAGATTTATTGTCTCTGGACTATTTCGGTATCGAAGGTCAGGAAAAAATTTCACGTATCATGGCCAACTTCAGAAACTTCAGCGAAAAAAGCATTCTTGGCAGTGGGATTAAGCAGATTAAAGACTACTCACAGGGCATCGAAGGATTACCTAAGAGTAACGTGATCGGCTTCTTTTTTGATAATGGTAACCAGGTTTATCTTCGCCCGTCGGGAACAGAGCCAAAGATAAAATTTTATATTATGATCCAGGAAAAGGACGGAAGCCTTGCAGATAAAAAAGCAAACGCAGAAAAAAGGGCAACACAATTTTTAGATTATTTTAAAACGGCATCGGAAAAAGCGTAGGATTTATGAAGAGCAAAGATTTAGCAGTATGTTTAGTGAGCGGTGGAATGGACTCGTTAGTATGCGCGGCCATCGCCAATACTGAATATGAAAACTTAGCTTTTCTGCATTTAAACTACGGACAAAAAACTGAAGAGCGCGAGCTTGCAAGTTTCAAAAAAATTGCTGCATTTTATAAAGTGCCGGCCTCTCACCAGAAAATTATCGACGTAAGTTTTTTAAAACAAATCGGCGGATCTTCACTCACTGACGACAAAATCGATGTAAAAAAATATAAAGGCGATTCTGAAGAAATTCCTGATTCATATGTGCCTTTCAGAAACACTCACATCATTTCAATGGCCGTCTCATGGGCAGAAGTTATCGGTGCTAAAAGAATTTACATCGGCGCTGTGTACGAAGATTCATCAGGGTACCCTGACTGCAGACCATCTTACTATGAAGCTGTAAATAATCTGATTAAAGAAGGAACAAAAGACGGAGACATCAGAGTCGTCACTCCTGTTATTTTTTTAAAGAAAGATGAGATCGTAAAAAAAGCTCTTGAGTTAAAAGCTCCACTGGAATCAAGCTGGTCTTGTTATGAGAGAAACGACAAGGCATGCGGAGTTTGTGATTCATGTGCACTTCGTTTGAGAGGCTTTCAAAAAGCTGGTGTTGCTGACCCCATAGAGTACGTTACACGACCTACGTACTAGTTATTTGAATTAAAAACCGAAAGCTGCAGTCACTCCAGTTTGATAAACTGCAGACGTGCCTGTTGAACCATAGGCACCTATTCCAATCCCGCCCGAAGTCATCCCGTTGCCGTAGATTGAACTTGCACCATTGGGATACATTCCCCCCATGCCGCTTAAAAATCCTGATGAGTAACCGTTTGCCTGAAAGGGATTTCCGTAACCACCAAAAGCATTTCCTGTCTGGCCGCCGTAACCCGCGTACGAGCCGTATCCGTTTCCGTTGCAGGAATTCATCAGTGTACTTGCATCACTCGTTCCAATCGGATTAGCGCCCACTGAAGTGTTGTAACTTAAATAGCTGTTGAATCTGTTTGTGCATTCTGTGTAGGCAGACGAATAAGCTTTTGCCCACGCCTGTTGAGTATCGTTCTGGTATTTTGCAATGGTGTATTGTCCGGCAAGATAAGCGAGAGGTTGAGCGATCGCAGATAAACCTGCAACCCATGCATTCGATCCAGTCGACTCCTGTGCAAAAAGACAGTCTACGCAATCAACTCCGGCATCACTCGCTGATGCAGCAATATTTGTTCGTAAACATGCGCGGTATTCATCCTGATAAGCAGGATGGTTAATGCCTTCGCAGTCTTTTTGTTCAGCGGCCGAAACTATTCCGACAGCAAAAACAGTAAATAGAATGAATAGAGATCCGAACTTCATAGCTATCTTATCGGACCAAATGGCCCATATAATGAGAAAAAAGACGACAGATAAACCTCTGTAATGAGGTACTCTCCTCTGGGAAAGGCCGTCTAAAATTTTGATAGCAGAAGTAATAATTACAATCGCGCATCTAAAAAACGAAAGGTGCTGTTAGCATAACCAGGATCACTTTTTAATTTCAGGAGAAGCAAATGAAAAACGCTCTATACATCGCTCTTATTGCTACAGCGACAGTTTTATCAGTTAGTGTTCAGGCCATTCCACCAAATCCACCAACGCCTGCTAAAGACGCTCCTGCAGTGATCATCTGCAAAGATGCAAACGCATTAACTTCAATCGAAATTGAAGAATTAAATGCTGATACAGATAAGTTGATTTCATTTGATTCAGAATTAAGAGAAGTTTGTTTTAAGAAATAGTTTATAGATAATTTTTTCTAAAAACCTCATCTCCGGCCCTAACCGTTGATGAGGTTTTTTTTTATTTTTTTACGCTGTCTAAAAATTCTTCAAAGGTTTTCGTCCCACGTTTTTTAAATTCCATATCGAGATGCTCTTCGATATCAAACAATACTCCCGGCCCCTGAAAAACGAATGCAGAATAAATCTGTGCGAGTCTTCCACCTGCGCGCCAGAAATCCATCAGGTCTTCAAAACCTGAGATGCCACCGACGCCGATAAGTTCAGCATTCGAGTGTGAGTTTTTAATTTCTTTTAATAAAAATTCTCTGGTCGCACGCGCTTTTTGAGTCAGCAGTTTCCCGCTCACTCCGCCTTCTCCACGCTCTTTCATGATCGTCGTATTGGTGGCGATAATTCCATCAAGTTTATATTCATTAACAAGGCCCACGACTGAAGAAAGCTCTTCCAGGGCCATGTCCGGAGAGACTTTAACGAGTAATGGTTTTGAACATTTTTTTCTTTCAGCATCGACCGCTTCAAAAATCTGTCTGAGGCCCGCGTCTTTTAAAAGATCGCGAAGTCCCGGAGTGTTCGGAGAAGAAACATTGATCACCAGGTAATCAGCGGAAGGTGCAAAATCTCTGTAGAGTGTTGAGTAATCTTTTGGAGCATCATCATTCGATGTGACTTTATTTTTACCTAAATTCACGCCGACAATTTTTCCGCGGCGATTGCCTGCTTTCAAATTTTTCAAAACAATATCAGAACCAAAATTATTGAATCCCATTCTGTTTCTTAATGACTCTTCAGACGGGTAACGAAACAATCTCGGTTTATCATTTCCCTCTTGGGGCTTCGGTGTCACTGTCCCGATTTCTACAAAACCAAAAGGTAAATGAGTCATGAAAGAAATGGCTTCACCGTTTTTATCAAGGCCTGCAGCTAGTCCCACCGGATTTGAAAAATTAAGTCCCATCGCTTTTAAGTGAAATCGTTCGTCGTCTTTCTGGTCGGGAAGAAATCTTCCGGCCATCTTCATTGAATGAATGGTGAACTCGTGCGCACGTTCGGCATCGAGACTGAATGCTATGTTTTTAAAAAATGGATAAGAGTATTTATATAAGTTAATAAAGCTGAACAAAGTCCCCTTCAAGGACCTGGCCTCCAGAGTGTAAAATCGCAATCGCACCGTCTGTTCCAAAGTAGTCGACGACTTCAATTGTTCCTTTCATATCACCCTTACTCATACCTATTAATGCTCCTGTTTCAGGGTCATAGATCTCGGTTCCTTCTGTGATAATTTTTAAAATATCACCGATGTTGATCCCGCTTTCTCTTCCGGCGTTCAGGTAAACTTTTGTTCCGATAATTTTAGCGACACGTCCGACCCAGTCAAGTTTGCTGGCAAGCTCGAGGATTTTAGGAACTGATTTTCTCACACCAACTCTTACCGCGTATCTTAAAAGCTCACGTCTGTAAGCTAGGTAGTCTTCTCTGTCCGTTGAAAAAAACCTGTATGAACTGTCATCAGCATAACCATTAAGTGTTTCCGTATAAATTTCTTTTCCGGCGTTTACGTCAAAGACGCGCACTTCAACTTTTGATTCTGTATAGGATTTTGTCTGCCTTACGATCCCGATCTCGTCTGATTTTTCGCGTACGCGGGCATCGATCACTCTTCCGAAAATGATGAAGTTAATCCCTGCAATTTTCGCCTGACGTGTAAGCTGGACCAGCTTCATACCGCCGCCGACGTAAATCTCTTTTGAAGGGCCGAATAATTTTTGTGATGATGGATCGACAATGAATTCACCGGAACGTGAAAGCTCCATACGAAGTTCTTCAGTAGCATTCACTTCAAGGTCTTCACTTTCAAATGGTGACTCGTTAAAAAATGGCAGCAGTGCAATTTTCTTTTTTACACCGGAAAAAATCTTTCTTTCTTCAGAACGTGGTCTCTTGCCTTCTCCGTTTCTTGAAATGACATCAGATGAACATGCGACAACAAAGTTCAGTGAAAATAGAATTAATAAAAATTTCCTGACCATTTCAATCCCTCTTTCTTCCGTATACCGGAAAATCAGTCTAACTCTTCTTAATTATTTGCTTCTTTTGAAATAATTGCAAAAGAGTGGTCCTGAGGGTTAAAAACAAGAATTTTTTGCTCATTGAGAGGGAATTTTCCTCCATCTTTGGCAAAAAGTGCATAGAGAGAATCATTTTCGGCAGTGCTTTTTATTGAGAGCACCGAGGAGTCACTGGAATAACTTTTTGTTTCAGATGTCAGAGCAATTTGCTTGAAGCGTTCAGCGAGCATCGAATTCACCTGTGACATATCCAGCAGGCCGATCTTCCCGGTGACTTTTACTTCGATTGTTTTGAATGTGCCCGATACGCGGTTGAGCTCAAGTGCTCCCTTAATTTTTACGGTCTGTGAGTTAAGTAAATTATAAACCAGACTCGCAAGATTCGAGCTTAATTGTTTTGTATTCGCAATATTGAATTCTCTTTTTTGATTAGGAAAATCGAAGGCCGTTAAACTCTCTCCCGATTTTGTATTTACCAGAACGAACTGAGCTGTCATTTCAAAACGAGCGCTTTTTCTGTCCTGAAATACTTCGGCTTTTTTAAGCGATGAATTCCATTTTAATGTCACTGACTCAGAGTTGATATTTTCAGGTTTATCAGAAAAATCTTTTTCCAGAACAACGACATTCGTGAAATTTTTGAAATTCGTTGCGGCCCATTTTTTCCAGGACTCAACAATAACTCCCGAAAAATTTTCTTTTTTTGTGACTCCAACATCTTCCCACGACATATCAGAATCGATGGCGATATCCGGAACAATGTAAAAAGTTTTGATGCTGACATCAGGAATACTCAGGCCAGACATAGTTTCATCATAAAATTTTTTTAATTTTTCAGAATCAATTTCATAGATAAAATTCGCACGGATAAACGGATCAACAGGAATCGTGGCAGGAATGGGAGTTACAACGGATGGAGTTTTCACGTCCACTCTTTTTGAAATAAAAACCGGAGTAAACAGAGTCACTTCACTGGTTTCAGTCAGTTTTTTTTCATCCAGTTTTTTCCAGAACTCATCGTTATCCAGTTTTTTAACAATCAGCTCTTTAGTGACGGCCTGACGGATTCCATTGATAAGGAACAAGTCAGAGACCTGCGCTTTTGGAGCAGCCGCTACGACATCTGTTTTTTTCACCAGGACTTCAACACTTTCTTCTGCGGCCATTAAATTAAAGGCGCACAATAAAGTGACTGCCAGTAAAATTTTATACAACATGAACATCCTCTAGCCTTCCGTCGATAATAAATTTAACAGCGTCGCGGTTAAAAACTTCATTTATCTGGTGGGCCATTTGCGGTGTCGGGTTAATTAAAAATTCTTCGCCTAGAGGCAGTCGTGCTTTTCCGCCCGGGCCTTCGAAAATCATGTGCATCGGAGTGGCCCCTCTGTAAGACAGAAGAACCTGGCGAAGTTTATTGAGCTTCATTTCAGTCAGATCATTTAAATCAACATTGATTCGAACACCTGTAATTTTATTTTCTGAATGCTCTTTTAGTCTCAGGATTTTATCCGCGAAAATTTTTCTCGGACTCTCCTGCATATTTACATAACCTTCAATCAGCATTGGTTCATCTGAAGCAAGTACCAGTTCGTACTCAGCAAATACTTTAGGAAAAATAATACATTCAATCTTTCCTGATAAATCTTCGAGAGTCGCAAAACACATCTTGTCGCCTTTTTTCGTCAGGATGTTTTTTCTCGCAGTAAATTGTCCTGCCAGTGTCATTGATCTCTTCTGATCGCTTCCTAAAAAATCCTGAACATTTGAAATCGGCATAGTGGCCATTTCTTCCATCAGGTTTTTATATCTATCGAGCGGATGTCCGGAAATATAAATCCCCATTAACTCTGCTTCATGAGAAAGTTTTTCGAGGTCGTCGAAGTCGCGTTCTTCCTGTATATCCAGGTTGTCAGCAGCGGTCTGAGACATTGAGTCTCCGCCTAAATCAAACAATGAAACAAGCCCGAGTGACTGCTCTTCCTGACGTTTTTTACAGTAAGCTAAAATCGTATCAAGGTTTTCAAGAATCGTTTTTCTGTTGAATTTCTTTTCACATGAATCGAAAGCACCAACTTTAATAAGGGACTCGAACACACGAGTGTTTACAACTTTTAAGTTGATTCGTTCTGCGAAGTTTAAGAATCCTGTGAACGGACCGTTTTCAGTTCTCTCTCTCACGATTTCATCAACAGCGTTGTTACCAACGTTTTTTACAGCTCCCATACCAAAGCGGATATTTTTTCCGACAACATTGAATGGCCATAGTGATTCGTTGATATCAGGAGGCATTACTTCAATGTTGAAATGTTTTGCGTCCCCGATATACTGGGTTACTTTATCCATGCTTCCAAGTTCAGAACTTAAAAGTGCAGCGAAAAATTCTGCCGGATAATAATATTTAAGCCATGCTGTCTGGTAAGAAATAACCGAGTAAGCAACGGCGTGGGATTTGTTGAATCCGTATTCCGCAAATTTTTCCATCTTATCGAAAAGGTCGTTGGCCGTGTCAGTGTTATAGCCACGCTCTTTGGCACCAGCTAAAAACAACTCTCTGTGTTTCGCCATCTCGTCAGCTTTCTTTTTCCCCATCGCACGACGAAGCATGTCCGCCTGTCCGAGAGAGTAACCGGCAACTATACGGGCCACGTTCATTACCTGTTCCTGGTAAATGATAACTCCGTATGTATCTTTTAAAACCGGCTCTAAACTTGGGAACGGATAGTTCGTCAGTTTTCTTCCGTGCTTGATTTCAATAAACTCGTCGACCATTCCCGATTCAAGAGGACCCGGGCGATAAAGCGCGTTGATCGCAGAAATATCGTCGATTGATCCCGGTGCAATTCTCTTACACAGGTCGATCATTCCCGAAGATTCCAGCTGGAACACTCCAACTGTTTCACCTTTTGAAACAAAATCGTAAACGTTTTTATCTTCAAGATCGATTTTTTCAATATCAAAAGTTTTATCGTGATCGCGCTTAATGAAGTTCGAAGCGTTTTCAATAACCGTTAAAGTTTTTAATCCAAGGAAGTCGAATTTAACCAGACCGATTTTTTCAGAGAAGTCTTTATCGAACTGAATAACCTTCTCACCTTCACGCCCTTTGAAAAGCGGACAGTAAGTCACAAGAGGAAGGTTGGTGATGATGACGCCGGCAGCGTGAATCGAAGCATGGCGAAGAAGACCTTCGAGTCTTCTTGAAATGTTAATGACCTGTTTAATACGCGGGTCTTGCTCCATCAGCTCGGTAAGTTTCGGCTCCATCTCCAGAGCTTTATCAATGGTAATTTTTAATTCTTCAGGAATCAGTTTTGAAATAACGTCAGCTTCACCGAATGTTAATCCGTAAACGCGCGAGACATCCTTGATAACGGCCTTGGCCTGCAGTTTTCCGAAAGTGATGATTTGGCCTACGCGCTCTTCACCGTATTTTTGAGTTACATATTCAATAACTCTGTGGCGGTTTTCCTGACAGAAGTCGACGTCGAAATCCGGCATCGATACACGTTCAGGGTTGATGAATCTCTCGAAGAGTAAGTTGAATGGAATCGGATCGACGTTGGTAATATCGAGAGCGTAAGCAACGATAGACCCCGCGCCGGAACCACGTCCCGGTCCAACCGGACAGCCGTTTGCTTTTGCCCATCTGATGAAGTCCGATACAATTAAGAAATATCCAGGGAATCCCATCTGAACAATCATTGAAAGTTCATCTTCAAGACGTTCTAAATATTTTGGTTTAATTTCCGTTTCCCATTTCGGGTCCTGCTTAAGTTTTACAAAGTGCGGTCCTGCAAATCTTCTTTCGAGACCTTCGCGGGATTCGCGTCTGAAATACTCAGGCGCAGTTTCTTCAGTTGGAATCGGATAATCCGGAAGATGGTAAATCTGATTACCCTTTTCATCTTTCCAGTTAAATTTTACGTTACATTTATCGGCGATAAGAAGTGTGTTGTCACAGGCTTCAGGAGCATAGTGAAAAGCTTCTCTCATTTCCTGCGGTGTTTTGTAGAAGAACTCATTCGTCGTTAAACGCATGCGCTGTTCATCCTGCAGAGTTTTTCCAGTTTGTACGCAAAGAAGAACTTCCTGCGCGGCCGCATCTTCACGAGTCAGGTAATGGCAGTCATTTGTTGCTACCATGTTCATATTATTTTCGCGTGCGTATTTTACAATTTTCTCGTTAACAATTCTTTGTTCCGGAATTCCGTTCTCCTGTATTTCCAGATAAAAATCTTCGCCGAAAATATCACTTAGTTTTTCAATTGCTTTTAGGGCGCGGTCGTCCTGGTCAGAAAAAAAGTTGTAACCAACTTCACCTTTCAGACATGCCGTCGTACAGATCAGACCTTCGCTGAATTCGCGAAGCAGTTCGTAGTCTGCGCGTGGCTTGTAATAAAAACCTTCCATGTAAGCGCGGGATAAAAGCTTACATAAGTTTTGATAACCGGTTTCGTTTTTACACAACAAAATTAAATGGTGAATCTGGTGACGGGACTCCATCTCATCCTGCGATCCCACGACTTTTTGTTTTTTAAGCGCACCTTTTTCAAAACGCGATCCGGGTGTGAAATAAATTTCAGAACCAAGAATCGGTTTAATACCAGCGGCATTACATTGAGTATAAAAATCGATGGCGCCGAACATGTTTCCATGGTCGGTCTGAGCAATCGCCGGAACACCAAGTTCCTGCGCTCTCTTTATCAAATCCTTCAAACGGATTGCGCCGTCTAAGAGTGAGTATTGAGTGTGTAAATGTAAATGAACAAAGCTATCTGAGTGAGTTTCCAGAAAGGACATATCCCGTCTCCTGAAAGTGGTGTGTGTATCTATAAATTTAAGCATTTTAAGCACGTATTGTAAGCAGATTTTGAGGCATTTTTTACACACTTTTGGGGAGTGCGATTGAGTGAAACTGACTTTTAGCGTAAACTACCTCATCTCGATAATTTTAATGGAGTCCCAATGAAACTTCAAGGTAATAGGCCCTCAACCATCGTTCTTGCGGTAGCAACACTGGTGTTACTGGGAACGTTATTTTTGAGAGGGAAAAAACACGTGCGCTCAGATGATATGAAAAGTCAGTTGACGAGTGAAAATACCAGCGAAAATAAGCCCCGCGGCTTAAAAGCAATCATCGCCGGCAACATCCAGAAACAGGAAGAAATGACGGAAAGAAAGGATTTCGAGGACAGTGATTTACTGGTTCGTGAGCGTCAGTATACCGAAAAAGAAATAAATGAAATGACGGAAGAACAGTTCGCTGCACTTGTGAGAGAAACTGAATTAAAACTTCCGAAGCTTTCTGATATCAAAAAACTTCCACCGGCAGCTCTTCATCGCACTCCTGCTCCGGTTATGCAGGCAGGAAAAGATTTAGGGTTGTTAAAAGAAGTTTTAAAAGTTCACGAGTCGTATGAAAAAGTTGCGGCAGTAATGTATGAAAGCTGTGCAAAAGATGCGGGAAGACCAACTTCCGTAAGAGCACTCTGTCTGACAGATTTCATTCAGTACAAGAAGAAAAACGGTGAGAAAATAAATAAAGCTGATTACCCTGCAACTCTGATCGATTTGACAAGAATGATAACGGACATGTAATAAAAGATTAAGCACATGAAAAGAAAAAGCACAAAAAACGATATTCTTCCTGGGCAGCTGAGTTTTCAGTTTGATGTTCCCCGTGAGAGTGACCGCAATTTTCACTTGGGTGGAAGGTCTTTTTATTTTTTCGACTTCGATGACAACGTCGCTTTTCTTTCAACTCCTATAATTATCTTCAATAAAAAAACCAACGCAGAAATTGCTCTCTCTTCAGGTGAGTTCGCTCACGAAAATAAAAACATCGGTATCTCCGGCCGGTTCGCCGACTACTACATGGACTTCAATGACGCCAACGGATCGTTCAGACATTTCCGCGATAAAGATTTACATCCGCTGGAAGTAAAGGCCGGAAAAAAGCAGGGCTTCGTTGAAGACGTTTTAAAGGCACTTAAAGAACTTGATACGCACTGGAAAGCTCCTTCGTGGGAGTATTTTTACCATGCGACTTATAACCACCGTCCTGTATCGTTAATCACGGCACGCGGCCATCACCCGTCGACAATTATTGAAGGTGTAGATCAGATGGTGAGAGCAGGATATCTGCCGCACACTCCGAATTATCATTCAATTTATCCGGTATCGAATCCTGAAGTCAGAAAAGATCTGGGTGATATTCACTTCAAGCAAAGTGTTGCTGAGTTAAAAAAACATGCAATCAGAGCGAGTGTCGAAAAAGCAATTGAGCAATACGGTTATTCTCCCTTTCACCGTTTTGGGATGAGTGATGACGATCACAAGAACGTTGAGCTTATCACTGAAGAGATGAGAGATCTAAAGCGCAAGTACCCTGAGATGAGTTTTTTTGTTATTGAGACGTTTAAGGATTCATTTTCCAAGCGTGAAGTGCTTCTTCATGAAACGAGAGAGATTATTTCGGCGAAAGAGTCGACTAAACCTCAACTTTCTCTGTTCGATTAGGTTGATTAATCACAATTATCCCCTATGATTTATCCATAAGGATAATTCATGAACTATATAAAAATGCTTTTTGCTTTTACTCTCATTTCATTTAGTGCGGTTCGCGCTGACGAATACCGCGAAAAAATCAAACCTATTTTCGATAACCGCTGCATCGCCTGCCACAGTTGTTTGAACGGGCCATGCCAGGTCAATTTGCAGAACTACGAAAATTTTGAGCGCGGAGGTAAACACGAAAATGTTTATAACGGAACAAGAATAGATAGTGTTCATCCTACCCGTCCTGGTATCGATGCGACCGATATCAAACAATGGAGACGACTTGGCTTCTACGACATCAATCAGTCGAGAAAACTTGAAGATAATATTTTATTCCAGATGTTGGGAACAAAACCACTGACACAAATGGATATTCCCTTTAAAAAAGTCGAAGAAAGTATTTCATGCATCGATGATGCGCAAGTTTTAAAAACTCTTTTTAAAACGAGTTCTGATTTAAAGATGCCTTACGCCCTTCCTCCGATTACGGAAGAACAAAGAACAACGTTGGGCGTTTGGATTGGCAACGGTGCTCCCGGCTCGATGGAGAAAGAGGCCCCGGCCAGATTAAAATCTATAGTTAAAGAATGGAATAATTTTTTTAACGAAAAAAGTGCTGAAGAAAAACTCGTCTCCCGCTATATCTATGAACATTTATTTTTAGCGCATATTTATTTTCCTGAAGCTCCCGAAACTTTTTTCCGTCTTGTGAGATCAAAAAATAAATGTGATGCAGGTATTGATGAGATTGCGACGAGAAGACCCAACGATAACCCTGAAACCAGAGATTTTTACTACTGCTTAAAGTATCTCGATACAACGATTGTTGCTAAAACTCATTTACCTTTTGAATTCAGCAACAAAGTCATGAACAGATGGAAACATGTTTTTTTTGAAGAAAAATGGAAAGTTTCCAAAGAGGCATCTTACTCGGCCGGCGTTTCTGAAAATCCATTCGTTGCTTTTTCTGATATACCGGTTAAGTCGCGCTACCAGTTTATGCTGGATAACTCGCATTTTATTGTGAGCACATTTATTAAAGGGCCGGTTTGTAACGGAAGTCAGGCGGTAAATTCGATTCAGGAGCAGTTTTATGTCATGTTTATCAATCCAGATTCAGACACTATGGTTAAATCGAAAGAGTATGAATTAAAGGCAAAAGATCTTTTAATTCTTCCCGGGGTTTGGGGAAGTGACATAAAACTTTCGGCGAGCTACGCTCTGACAAAACAAATTGTTCTGTACCGTGAAAGTTATAGAAAACTTCGTGCCGAATGGACTCACAAATTAAAACCTCAGGGTTACGCCATCACTGACCTGTGGGATGGAAACGGAGAAAATCCGAATGCATCACTTACAATTTTCCGTCATAACGACAATGCTGTTGTTATGCAGGGATTTAAGGGTGATCTGCCGAAAACACTTTTTTTTCTCGACTATGCTTTGATGGAAAGACTCGTTTATAACCTGGTCGTGAATTTCGATGTGTACGGAAATGTTTCTCATCAGACGCTCACAAGAATTTATATGGATATGATCCGTATGGAAGCTGAAGAAATTTTTTTATCGTTTCTTCCTCCAGAATCGCGCATTCCTCTGCGTAAATCGTGGTATAAAGGCCTATTAACAGAAGCGAAAATGAAGTACATGTTTCCGCTGGTCGATGTGAATCAGCCGACTGCGATGAAGTATAAAGATCCTAGAAATGCCAAACAGGAATTCGTTGAGCAGGTTTTGAATAATTTAAAACCGATGGCGAAAACTGCGCCGGATACATTAAACTGGAAAAACATTTCACTCACGACTGCCCAGAAGAAAAAATTTGCTCTGACAAAAGATGCAGAAGTCTTAAGAGAACTGGTCTCGGTTAAGGCCACAGGGAACAGACGTTTTCCGAATTTCTTTCCAGAGAATTCATACTTACTAGTTAAGCATAAAGAAAAACCGGGTGAAGTTTTCACAATTATTAAAAACCGTGAGCATGAAAATATTTCTTGGATCTTAACCGAGTCGCTGCGATTAGCACCGAAGGAAGATAATCTTACGATTTTCCCCGGATATTTTAGCTTTTATCCGAATAAGTTTTTCGTGGTTGAAAGCGAGAAACTACAGGATTTTAAAAATAGAGTTTTCAAAATTCACACGAAAGAAGATTATGCAAAAGTTGTAAAAGAGTTTGCGGTTTCAAGAGTGTCAGATCGTTTCTGGGCCGTGTATGATGAATTGAATGCAAATTTTAAGCGAGAGAGTCCGACGGACTTTGGATACCTGGACTTAACAAGATACGATATGGAATAATATGAAATTTTTAACGATAGTATTTTTTACTCTATCATTTACAGCTCAGGCAAAAATCAAGCTGGCCATTACCATTGATGATCTTCCCAATCATGGGCAACTGCCTGCAGGTGTAAGCAGAATAGATGTTGCAAAAAAGATGCTCGCTGTTTTAAAAAAAGAAAAAATTCCAGAAGTGTATGGCTTTATCAATGCCGCAAAAGTTAAAGATGAGCCTCTTACAAAAGAAGTTTTAAATTTATGGGTAAAAGAAGGTTTTCCATTGGGGAATCACACTTACACACATATGGATCTCAATACGAATTCTGCTATAGATTTTCAAAAAGATATTAGGGCCGATGAAGAGATGTTAAGTGAGCTGAACGGGAAAATGAATTTTAAATTCTTTCGTTACCCTTACCTTCGAGAAGGTCCTGATATGGAAAAAAGAAATAATATCAGAAAATTCCTGGCAGAAAATAAGTATCAAATTGCCCAGGTCAGTGTCGATTTTGAAGACTGGTCGTGGAATAATCCTTACGCCAGATGTGCTGATAAAAAAGACCAGAAATCTATTGAGTGGCTTAAAAAGACTTATCAGGACAATGCTGTTGCAAAACTTGAAGAAGCGGCACTTATGTCACACAAACTTTTAAAAAGAGATATACCTCATATTCTATTGCTTCATATCGGTGCATTTGATGCAGAAATGCTGTCTGACTTAATCAAAAACTACAGAGCACACGGCGTAGAGTTTATTTCACTTACAGAAGCTTCAAAAGATCAGGTGTACATTGATGATCCGGCCATCGCTGGTAAATGGGGTTCCGAAATTCTTCAGCAAATCAGAAAGGCACGCAATCTTAAACTGGAAGATATCGGTATGAAAAAATACACAGGGTATCCTGAGAAAGAACTGGAAAAAATCTGTCTCTAGCTTGAAAAGATGGTTTTGAATCCAACGATGACAAAAATTCCGCAGAAGATTGTTCCGATGAAATTTTTATAGAAAGTTTTATTTTTTATAAGATGAGTGATTAGTGCAGATTTTTTTGCACCCGCTTCTGCTTTTTTACTGTCGGTTAAAGAGTTGTATAAAAAAGCACTGGCACCAAGAATCACCAGTGGCCAGGTCATTGTTCTCTTCAGTGATTCACTTTCAGGTAAATCAAGATAAAGTACCAGCAGCATCAAGCTGAAAACAAAAAGTGATAGTGCTGTGATCAACAGGCCTTTAAGTGCAATTGGCAGATCCAGAAATTTAGATCGCATTTCAGGAATTTTATTTCTTCTGATTCCGTATTTTTCTATAAACACATTGGAGATGAATAGAAAAAGCCCGATGTAAATTTCAATACACCCTAAAAGCAGCATCCCATGGCGGGAATAAAAATTTACTCCCATTCAATTGTCCCTGGAGGTTTAGATGTAATATCGTAAACTACGCGCGTGATCCCCGCAACTTCATTCGTGATTCTTCTCGATACAACTTCCAGAAATTCATGTGGAAAGTGTGACCAGTTGGCCGTCATACCATCACTCGAATTGACCATACGAAGACAGATAACATTTTCATAAGCACGCCCGTCACCTTTCACTCCTACAGTCTGCACCGGAAGGAAAACGGTAAAGGCCTGCCATGTTGAATGGTATAGTTTTGCTTCCATCAGTTCTTCGTAAAGGATCTGATCAGAGTCCTGACATGCTTTGATAGCTTTGGGAGTAATCTCTCCGAGAATTCGAACGCCAAGACCAGGTCCTGGAAACGGATGGCGGTAAACCCAGTCGCGTTTTAAATTAAGCGACATTCCCATCTCACGCACTTCATCTTTAAATAAGTGGCGAAGCGGTTCCAGAAGTTTTAATTTCATTCGCTCTGGTAATCCACCAACGTTGTGGTGAGATTTAATCGTCACGGACTTTCCACCGTTGATGTGGGGAGAAGACTCGATGACGTCAGGGTACAAAGTACCTTGTAACAAATACTCAAAATGAATTTTGTGACTTGTTTCGTATTCTTTAACTTTCTTTTCGAAAATTTCAATGAACATTTTCCCGATGGTTTTTCTTTTCACTTCCGGGTCGCTTTGACCTTTCAGTGCATTGAGAAAATCATCTTTGGCGTCGATCACTTCGATGTTAAGTGTTGTATTCTTTTTTAGTTTTTCAATGTGAATGTAGTCCTGCGTACGAAGCAGACCATTGTCGACAAAAAAGCAGTGAAGGTTATCACCTAAAATTTTGTGACTTAACGTCGCGGCCACCAGAGAGTCCACTCCACCGGAAAAAGCGCACAGAACTTTTTTATCGCCGACTTCCTTTACCATGTCGAACGCTTCTTCAAGCATCTCGCTGGCGTTCCAGTCTTTTGTAAGGTTCGCTACCTTTGCATAAAAATAATTGAGAATCGATTTTCCGTGTTTAGAATGTTCCACTTCCGGATGAAACTGCAGTCCCATGATCGGAAGTTTCTGGTGTCTGATACCAGAGACAAGTTTATTCGAACTCTCCATGATGACATCAAAATCAGCAGGTACTTTGCTAACGTGATCCGAGTGGCTCATCCACACGCTCATGTTTGTGGGAGTCGACGGGATTTTAAAATTGTTTGTGAAATGGATGTCAGCGTTTCCGTACTCGCCGATGATTCCTTTTTCTACGACACCGCCGAAATATTTTCCAAGCAGCTGCATTCCGTAACAGATACCCAGCACCGGAAGTTTGGCGTTTTTGAAAATGAAACTGTAATCGAAAGTGTCTTCGAAAACTGATTGAGGGCCGCCGGATAAAACCAGGCATTCAGGAAGAGATCCTTCGGTGAAGCGCTTATGGCATTCATCGAGGGAGATAATCTCACTTGAGTAACCAAGCTCTCTGGTTTTTCTCGTGATTAATTGAGTGTACTGGGATCCAAAGTCGATGATCCATATTTTTTTTGCAAAATTCTTTTTCATTAATTAACTCATTCGATAGTTAGGTGCTTCTTTCGTTACGAAAATGTCATGGGGATGACTTTCTTTCAGTGAGGCCGATGAAATCGTGATGAACTCAGATTTTTCATACAGCTCAGAAAGATTTTTTGCTCCCACGTACCCCATTCCCGATCTCAGACCACCGACAAGTTGATAGATATTTGTTGAAAGAGATCCTCTATAAGGAACCTGGCCTTCAATTCCTTCCGGAACTAATTTACCAATATCTTCAACACTCGCCTGCCCGTATCTGTCTTTTGATCCGAGAGTCATCGCTCCCATTGATCCCATTCCGCGGTAAACTTTATAAGCGCGTCCCTGATAAAGAACCATTTCACCTGGAGCTTCATCAGTACCGGCGAATAATGATCCGATCATGACAGAGTTGGCGCCAGCAGCTAATGCTTTTACAACGTCACCTGATAATTTTATACCACCGTCGGCGATTAAGGGAATGCCTGCTTTTCTGCAATACTCTGCACATTCTAATACTGCCGAAAATTGAGGAACCCCAATCCCTGCCACAACTCTCGTTGTACAGATTGATCCGGGACCGATTCCGACTTTTACACCGTCGACACCAGCATCGATTAAATCTTTGCAGGCCTTTGCTGTCGCCACATTTCCTGCGACAACATCGAGGTTAGGAAAAGTTTTTTTAAGTAGTCTCACCATTTCGATAACACCTTTAGAGTGTCCGTGAGCTGTATCGACAACAAGAGCATCAACTCCAGCTTCAACGAGAATTTTTGCACGCTCAAACTCTTTATCACCGACACCGATGGCAGCGGCAACGCGAAGGCGTCCCAGTGAATCTTTGTTGGCATTGGGAAAAGTAATAGTTTTTAAAATATCCTTTACTGTGATCAGGCCGTGGATTGAACCGTCGCCGCTCACTAAAGGAAGTTTTTCAATTCTGTGTTTGTGTAAAAGTTTTTTGGCATCATCAACGGAAATTTTTGGATCGGCCGTGACGAGTTTTTCTTTGGTCGTCATGACGTCTTTCACTTTCTGGTTGAAGTTTGTTTCCAGCTGCAGGTCGCGGTTGGTAAGAATTCCGACCAGTTTTTTATTTTTATCGACAACCAGAACTCCGGTGATCTTTTTCTGGTTTTTTAAATCCATCACGTAACTTAATGTTGTTTCTTCATCAACGCTCACGGGGTTTAAAATCATTCCCGCTTCGAATTTTTTTACTTTCTCAACTTCTTCGGCCTGTCTATATGCTGTTAAGTTTTTGTGGATAACACCAATGCCGCCTTCTTCAGCTAAAACGATAGCGGAAGGTGCTTCGGTCACTGTGTCCATGGCAGCGGAAACGATAGGTATGTTGAGGCCGATGTTGCGTGAGAACAACGCCGTTGTGTTGGTTTCCGAAGGCAGGTTTTCAGAGTAAGCAGGTTTGATGAGAACGTCGTCGTAAGTAAGGGCCAGTTGTTCTTTGACTTTAGTCATAGCTGCTCTCTCTTTTTTCAAAAAAAAGCAGATTGTGTTAGTTGTTCAACGGGGCAAGCTTAGAGCTTATTGAGTTGATCAATTAATTTATCGCTTTCTTTATATTGTGGTGTCGTAATTGGATTTGTTTTCAATTCGCCGTCTTTAGGAACTGGCTGATCTAATACCGTTTGTGTAGCAGTTTCCGGTACAGATGCTGGAGCTCGCGTTCCTTTTGTACTTTCAGTTTTTACTAAGGCAGTTGTATCATAGATATCTGTGGTTGCACTAGTTTCTGATCCCACTAATCCATAAATTTTTACAACTAACTTGTTGGCCACAGGTGTCGTCTTTTTGTGAGCAACTTTTACAACAGCTTTTTCAGCAGGTGCTGCTTCATGTTTTTCAACTTCGGCCATGTGCGCAGGTTGTTTTAACTTCTCTTCAAGTTCAGAAACCTTTTCAGCTTTTTCTGCCTTCTCTGCTTTCTCAGGAACAGAAGCAATACCTCTAGCCCCTTTTTCTTTTTCGCCATGATCTTTGAAAATCTCTGCAGAATGCGCGTCCATTGGTGCTACACCTTTGAACATAGCAACCAGTTGTCCGTAAGTTTTTTGTCCTACTGGAGTCGGGTCACGTGGCATACCTTCTTCAAATTTTTGGTCAACGAAAGTAAAATTTCCTTCCGCTACTGTTAAATTTAATTCAGGTGCACGAAGGTTGGAAAATTTCATAAGACCATTGATCACCATTAGTTGTGTTTTACCTTTTACAGAATCGTACGAAAGAATCGCTTCTCCACCTTTGTAAGTAACTTTTGAGTTCGCTGATGTAAGCTCAGCTTCATCGGTTGCGTTGATTGACTGAACCCAGACGTCACCGCTTCTTAGCTCAACAATTCCTTTATCAACAGCTACTGTCGACGAATTTCCTAAATGGAAACGGTGGTCAGCATTGTCAGTAAACGTCACTTGTCCCGAGTGCTCGATGATGAGCTCAGAACCGTTATTGATGATGTCACCTTTTTTCATCTCATGAGTTGCTCCCTCATAAGAAATAAATCCACTACCCTTAACATCAACAATGCGCCCGTACTGAGATGCGGCCGCAAAAGAAAGAGTTGGTAATGTTAAAACTGCAAGTGCTGCTAAAAATTTATTCATTTGTTTTCTCTTCGATGTTTTCATAATAAGAACTTAAAATTTTCCATTCATTTGTATTGCGGTATTTTTTTCTGAACTCTTCAACTGTCGCGAAAAATTTTTGTTTCTCACCTAACTTCATGTGAGTCAGTGCAACCCAAAGTTTTGCGCTTCTGTAGTATTGCGAAGTCGGGTATTTTTCCATCAGTGCTTCAAAATGTTTTAGTGTCCAGTCGTGGTGAACACCGGATTCGTAAGATGAGATCCCTGCCTTGAAATAGAATTCATCATCAAAATGCTTGAACTCCGGGTAGTACACAGCGATTGAGCTGTAAAACTGCGCTGCTTTTTCAAAGTTTTTAGCTTTGAATTCTTTGTCCGCAATTTTCATCATATCGTCAGCAGACCACTTATAAGTTTTCCACTCTACTAAATCTTTTTTTACAACAAGAGGCTCAGCTTTAATGCTGGCGATAGCGCGCGCTGGTGCGTGGCCTTCTTTCACTTCACCATGTTCTGCTTTCGCAACCGATGGTTCACCATGCTCTTCCGATTTACCGGCCTTGAATGCATTGTCTTGTTTTAATTTTTGAATATCGAACTCAAGCCTTTTTATCTGCGCATGCAGTTCTCTATTTTCTTTGGCGAGTTTTAGGGCGACGTTTTCGTATTTGTTAATGATGACTGCTTTCGCTTCAATTTTTGTTATCTCCGATTTCAAGTCATAACCACATGACCCTAATAACGGGAGTACTAAACACGAAACTAAAAGTGTATTTTTCATAAATATTCTTCCTAAAAATCTGCCACGATGGCATTTCTCCTTATGATTTTCGGAAGATATGAGAAAAAATTTAATCTAAATTGCGGGGAATTTTAATTTGAGTTAAATGAACCAAATAGGTCCATTAACCGATCGATACCGTCAACGAATAGTGCCGGTCCTGGCTGGAGAAAGATCTCCGGTTCGAGTTCATAAACCTGATTATTTTTTACGGCCGAACTGTTTTTCAGTTCGGGTCTAGCTTTGATGCTCTCTATATCAACTTTTTTTCCACACCATGAAGCGAGGATAATGTCCGGGTTATTGAGTCCGACTTCTTCGCTGGTCACAAACCGCTCGCTCGCTTTAATGCCCTCCATGCTTTTTGCTTCGAAGATATCGACGCCGCCACACAGGCCCACGAGTTCAGAAAACCAGCGTATCCCGCAAATCTGTGGTTCGTCCCACTCTTCTATATAAACTTTCGGGCGACTCTTTAAAGTCTTGGCAAAGCTTCGTGCGGCCGAGATTTTTTCTTCGAGTCCTTGCAGATAGATTTCAGTTTTTGAACCCTCACCTACCATATTCCCCAGCATCCACATGTAACGGAAAATTTCTTCAATAGATCTCTGGTTGGAAATATAAACATCGATGCCTTCAGAGATTAGCTCTTTGGCGATGTCTTTTTGAATGTCGGAAAAGCCGATGACGAGGTCTGGTTTAATTTTCTGGATTTTTTTTAAGTTGGCATGAGTGAAACTCGAAATCACCGGATGCTGTGAGACTTCAGCAGGTCTCTTCGCATAGACAGACACACCTGCAATCAAATCACTTCTGCCAATGGCATGAAGAAATTCCACCGACTCTTCGGTCATGCAGATAATGCGTTCGGGACTATAGCGATAGTTACTCATAACTTGGAAGGCAGACTACAAAGTCCGTCATGTTTCCTACACGTTGATATTTAATATGGCCTTCGTGAATCTCAACGAGACCTTTCGAAATTGAAAGACCAAGGCCTGTTCCTTTACCGTATTTTTTTGTCGTGAAAAAAGAATCAAAGATTTTTGATTCTATGTCCGGAGAAACACCGGGACCACTGTCTCGCACATGAATCTCAACCCACTTATCAGCAGTGAAGACTTCCACCTGAATCAGTTTCACATCAGCATGCTCAAGAGCATCGATGGCGTTGTTTAAAAGATTAATCATTACCTGTGAGATGTATGACGGGTAACAGATGATTCGCGTTTCAGGCGAAACTTTAATATCAAAAGTAATCCCCGATTGAACGATGCGATCTGAACCTAAAAGTACAATCCCTTTAATAATGTCGTCTGCGCTTACTGAAACCATCTGGTCAGCATGCCCTTGTCTGGCGAATGTACTGATCCCTTTTACAATCTGCGAGAGTCTTAAAATAGTTCCTTCAACATCTTCGATAATATGATCGCACTTATCGAGATCCAGCTGGTCCTGCAATAAAAGATTTCTGATCTGGTGAAGTTTCCCCTGAATCGTAAAAAGCGGATTGTTGATATCGTGAGCAAGGTTTGAGGCCATCTGGCCCAGTGACTGGAACTTGGCACTTTCAAGCAATAAAGTTTTTTGCTTGGATAGTTCATCTTTTAACAAACCATTCAGCTGGATGAACAGATATGAAAGCAAATAAACCGAAACTAGTACGAGAAATAAGTACATCAAATAAACTGATTTAAAATTGGAAACATTTTGGACCGGATAGTAAAAACCGGCCTCATGATAATTAGTTAAGAAGGCCAGAACCAGAATATTGAGCAGGAAATAGGCCAGACCGTGAATTGGTTTGAAGTAAAAAGCTGTCAGTAAAAAAAGTGGAGCAAGCCAGATCAGTCCGAAAAACCCGAGACCTTTGGCAGAAAACGCACTAAAAAAAATGGCTGCACTTACAATGGAAATTTGTAAAAAAGCACCGACGTTTAAAGAAAACTCAAAATTGTGTGTTCTGGTTTTCAAGAAAATTATCAGAGTTATCATAGCGATCAGACTGACTAACATCCCAATCCGGTTGAGTAAGGCCACCTCAAGAATGCTTGCGCCTAGTAACAAAAGCAATACGAATACAATGCCCAGCAATCCTGTAGCAATGATTGATCGTGCCCTAAAATGTGTGGCAATATCGACTTGATCGCCAATTTCTGACGGTAAGAAAAAATCAAGCGTGTGAAAGATTTTTTTAAGCATTGCTTCCCATTAAATTACTGTTTTAGCTTATAAAACTCTAATCCGAATCCGCGGTCTTTGTAAACTGAATGTGTGCTCATTGTAAATAAACTGTAAACAACTTGAAAAGTTGTTTTTAAGGGCAGAGTTGAGGTAAAATTCATGTGACTAATCAAAAGTTTTTAACTTACTTTTTTAAGGGCCCTACTATGCGATTCATCATGCTATTGGTTCTCCTGTTTTCATTCACTACTCTTCATGCTGCTGAAGAATCTGTTCCCGCAAGGCCGGTCACCATGGCGATCCAGTCTTTCAAAGATGGAAGCGATGAATACCTTGCCCTTAGTTTTGAAAATTTTCCTCACTGGCATACCTACTGGAAAAATCCGGGTGACGCAGGTCTTGCAGTTAAAAACGTTTTCACGATCGCAGGCAAAGAGATTAAGCTTGAAGAAGCTGAATGGCCTGCTCCCCGCCGCTTTATCGAGCCGGGAAATCTTTGGGCCTATGGATATGAAAACGACTACACATTTTTCTTTAAACTATCTAAAGCAGATTTTAATAAATACAGCGGAAAAACAATCGACTTAAAATCGACATGGCTTGTATGTAAACACATCTGTGTTCCAGGCCAGCAGCTTTCGCAATTTAAAATAGCTCCTGGAAAAGTGACGGTGGCCACAACTGGTTTGCATGCCGATTATGAATCGACTGCGCTTGCAGAAAGATTCCAGGCGCTGCCAAAACTTGCAGTGATGCCTGACTATTTAAAAATCAATCTTGCAAAAGGAAAAACTCCGAACACTCTTGTCTTCGTTTACAGTGTAAGTAAAACAACTGATGTGACTTATTTAAAAGATACAAATCTTCTCTACGCATTCCCTCAACTTCCTTTCGATGTGAAACACGAAAACCTGACAGTCACAGGAACTGATGTAAAAGGTGTAACGGAAATCAGCTGGGACGGTGAATACCAGTCTCCTCCAGAACCACTGGCAGCGAACGGAAAATTTAAAAAGCCATACACACTTCGCTTTTTATTTTCTGACCCCATTCAAAAGAAAGTTCTCTTAGTAGAAAAGAAATTTACCAGTTTCGATTTAACCGAAGTCACTGTTGCCGCTCCAGTTGACATGGGGGGTGCCTCCGATACCTCACCAAAAATAGTCAGCGCTGCTAAACAGTCGATCGGCTATTATTTAGTTCTCGCTTTCATCGGCGGATTAATTTTAAACATCATGCCGTGTGTGTTGCCCGTAATTTCCATCAAACTTTTTGGTCTGGTGAAATATAAAAACGAATCGCATAGAGCGATCATCAAGCACAATGTGTTTTACACGCTTGGAATTCTTTTTACGTTCCTGACTCTTGCAACGATTGTTCTTTCACTTAAATCAATCGGCTCGCAAGTCGGCTGGGGCTTTCAATTACAATCCCCTTCTTTTATTTCCATCATGATCATCGGCCTGTTCGTTTTCGCACTTAACTTGTTCGGTGTATTTGAATTTGCGACTCCCGGCGGATCAAAGCTTGGAAACGTAACCATAAAAGAAAATTTCACCGGCGACTTTTTAAGCGGAATTTTAGCGACGGTATTATCGACTCCATGTTCAGCACCTTTTTTAGGAACAGCACTGACATTCGCATTCACATCATCAACTGTAGAAATCTACCTGATCTTTACAATGATCGGTCTTGGATTAGCATTCCCGTTTATTTTAACTGCGATTTATCCCAAGCTGGTAGCGTTCCTGCCGAAGCCTGGAAACTGGATGAACACTGTTAAAAAAATTCTCGGTGTGACACTACTTCTAACGATCATCTGGCTTCTTGATGTCTACAACGCTCTTGTTGATGGTTCATCCCACTTAATCAAACTCGGCTCGATTCTCGTTTTCGTCTACGCAGGTTTTTTACTTTTTAAGAAAAAAGAAAAGTGGATTGGTGCTGTGAGTTTTTTAATTGGTCTGGCAATTTTCGTTAACATTGCTTCAACTTCAGTGGTTGCAAGCAGTGAAGAACAGACGGCCTTAATCAGAGACAAACAAGCTCAAGGTCTGGACTGGCAGGCGTGGTCTGAATCGAAGATGGGTGAATACAAAACGAATCAGGAAGTTGTGTTTATCGATTTCACAGCGAAGTGGTGTTTCACTTGTAAAGTGAATGAGAAACTTGTTTTAGATACGGCCGACTTTAAAAATTTAGTTAAAGATCAAAACTTAAAACTTTTGATTGGTGACTGGACGAAGAGAGATGAAGTCATCGGTAGTTTTTTGAGAAAAAATGGATTGGTGGGAGTTCCCGCTTATTTTATTCAGAAAAAAGATGGAACGTTGATTAATCTTGGGGAAACTGTGAGTATTGCCAGAATTAGAGAGAATTTATAATTTCGAGGGACGAATTCAATCGTCCCAGTTCTTTATTCAAAAATTGCTTTCTATGATCATTCACCGCCTATTAAACTAATAGAATTAAGCACGCAGCTTAAACTCCGGCAGAACTAAAAAGTTTTAAAGCAACATCTTCAATTAACTTTTTATCAAACAAATCGCTGAGCATTGATTCCGGAATCCCTTCCACCCCATAAAAACTCCCCGCAATCTGGCCAAACACGGCCGCAGTCGTATCCGTATCATCCCCAAGATTCACGGCCATCTTCACACCTTCATCAAAACTTTTAGAATGAAAGAAGCACCACATGGCCCCTTCTAAACATTCAATTGCAGTTCCCTTTCCCGAAACTTCTTCATATGATTTTCTAAAATCGATAGTTGAATCGCGGAAGATTTCCATCTTCGATTCGCCGTGAAGTGCTCTTTGAATATACTTCGCTAAATCTTCACAGGTCTTGATGCAATTTATCGGCGCGTGTGTGACTTTCGAACTAAGGCCTGCGTACTTCACAGTATCGGCCGGACTTTTAAAATAAAAAAGAGGAATGGGTGCCAATCGCATCAGCGATCCGTTGGTCGGAGGATCATCGACTGAGCCGGCGTAGATATCTTTATTTTCTTCGTAACGTAGCAGTGCTGCTTTAGTTGTATTGCCGATATCAAAACAATGTCCCGTGCAGCTCATAAAGCCTTCGCGAAACCATTTAATATATTTTTCAATCTGATCGTAGGGATCGAAGCCATTTTTTTCTACGAGGCTTAATCCAAGGCAAAGTGCGAGACTCGTATCATCAGTCCACTGGCCTTTTTGTAAATTGAAAGGGCCGCCGGCCTGCATTTCTGTGACTGGGGGGAATGATCCGCGTTCTTTGAATTCAACAGGCGCACCGAGAGCATCGCCGACAGCGAGTCCAAGCATGGCACCAAGATATCTGCTTTTTAATGTGATCATGTTTCAAATTTTGTGGGAGATCGCATAAGTTTTGTAATGACTTCTCTCGGCTCGCCGTCATTGTATAAAACTCCGTAGACACCGTTGAAGATGGGTGCACGGATGTCGTAGCGTTCAGAAATAAAGTGAGCGGCCTTTGCTGTTTTGTAACCTTCAACGACTGAGCGTTGTGATTTGATGATGGCCTCTGCTTTTCTTCCTTTTGCGAGTTCAAGTCCGAAAGTTTTATTTCTTGAAAGATCACCTGTTGTTGTGAGGATTAGATCTCCCATTCCTGAGAGGCCGTAGAAAGTTTCTGGGCGTGCGTTGTAGACGGCACCGAAGCGGAGCATTTCTGCAATTCCTCGAGTGATCATCGCTGCACGTGTGTTGTGGTTGTAGCCAAGGCCTTCGATGATACCACCCGCGATGGCAAGAATATTTTTAAGAGCTCCACCTAAGAGAACACCCTTCACATCGTAGCTTGCAAGAGCTTTGAAGGAATTTGTGTTCATCATGTCTGAAACGTTTTCTAAAACTTGTTTTGATCTTCCTGCGATTGCGACCAGTGTGATCTGGTCCTGCATAATTTCGTGGGCGAAACTTGGGCCGGATAAAAAGCAGAACTGGTCTTTGAAGTGCGGGTACATATCGAAAAATAAGTCGTCGGATAATTCTAATGTGTCGGGGTCGATCCCTTTTGAGAGAGAGACGACGGGAATTCCCTTGATAAGGTAACTTAAAAATCTGTCGTAGTTTTCCTTGAAGTATTCTGTGATGCCGCCACTTGGTAGAGCGGAAACGATCAGGTCGATATTTCCGGGGATCGCATCCACTTCTTCCCATGTTAAAGCGGCGTCGATGTTGCCCGCGATTTTCATTCCCGGAAGATAAATTGAGTTTTCTCCATCCTTAATCGCATCGTAAATATCCTGTGATCTCACTTTCAAAATAACTTTTTCGAAGTTTTGTGAGATGACCTGTGCCATGGCGGTACCAAAAGCACCGGCACCGATAACGAGAGCGACTTTCTTTTTTTGATGAATGCTCATAATGAGATAATTCCTTTTATCACAGATGCCTGCTCGTACACCTTGATGATGTCTTCGCTTTTTTGCATCATTATTTTACCGCTGACACTGATGTATTTTCCATTGCTCGAAGCTTTCTGTTCGATCTCCATTCCCTGCATGATGAAGAGGATCTGGTGGATTTCTGAGAGTGGGACAATAAACTTGAATAAATACTCTGAGGGAAACTTCACTGTTTCATCCAGCACGAGTTTTAATTTGAAGAGGCGGTCTTCCAGCGGAGTCATTTCACGAACTCCAGAAGCTGTAGTGGAATGTTTTGAGCGTAGCGGAGAATGTCGATCACTTCGCGTGCGCAACCATCTCCCGCTTCTCTGATGGTGATGTAGTCGACGATTTCCTGGATCTCCAGCGATGCGTTTGGAACAGTCGCAGAAAATCCTGCACGCTGAAGGATGGGCATATCGATGAATTCATCTGCCATGTATAAAACTTCTTCGTCTTTGTAACCTAATGCTAAAACTTTTAAATAAGATTCGCGTTTGTCTTCGTTTCCGAGATAAACGAAATCGAGTTTCAGGTTATCAATAAATCTTTTGCGTACACCGATTGAATCACCGCCGGAAATCACTCCGACTTTCAATCCTGCGGCCATCATCATTTTCAAGCCGTGGCCATCGAGAGCGTGAGTCGTGCGGTTGAAACCGACATCGTCTCCTTCCCAGGAAATTTTTCCGTCTGTGAGGATTCCGTCGATGTCGAAGATACAAACTTTAATTTTAGAAAGTTTCGCCTTGAATTTTTCGGCAGTCACTTTCAGTGATTTTTTTTCGTCTAGTGGCTGGGCCATTATACCACCTCGTAAATTTTAAGCAGTTGTTCGACAATTCCCTTGATTGAATCAAGAGGTAAACTTGTCGCTGCATCTGAAAGTGCTTTTTCCGGGTTCGGGTGTGTTTCCATGAAAATTCCGTCTGCGCCTGCTGCAATCGCGGCACGAGCGAGAACGAGAATCTGCTCGCGCTTACCGCCTGTCGCATTTCCAAGTCCGCCTGGTCTTTGCACACAGTGAGTAGCATCGTGAACAGTTTTTACTCCGAAACTTTTCATGATCTGGAACGAGGCCATATCCACAACTAAATTGTTGTATCCGAAACTCGATCCTCTTTCTGTTAGAAGGATTTGAGATTTTGGTAAAAACGTTGTCGCTTTATCGACGATATTTTTTGTTTCTTCGGGAGATAAAAATTGTCCTTTTTTAATTTTCAGGATTCTTCCGTATTTTGCACAGGCCTCTGCTCCTGCTGCAATGATGTCAGTCTGACGGCATAAAAACGCCGGGACTTGTAATACGTCAACGACAGTCGCAAGCTTCATTGCCTGACTTGCTTCATGGAAATCAGTTAAGACCGGAAGACCGAAAGTGTCTTTTACTTTTTGAAGGATTCTCATCCCTTCATCAATACCAGGTCCTCTGTATGAGTTGATTGATGTGCGGTTCGCTTTATCAAAGCTTCCTTTGTAGGTAAGAGTGATTTTATCTTTGTACGGCTCAAGATCTTTTACTAAACGCTCAGCGATTGTAAGAGCAAGTTCTTCACTCTCCAGTACACATGAACCAATAAATAAATCCAACTTTGGTTTTGTCATAAATTATTCCTACTTTCTGTTTTTATCAGACTCTTCAATAAACGCTTTAAACAGCGGATGAGGAGAAAATGGTTTCGATTTAAATTCCGGGTGGTACTGACAAGCGATGAAAAACGGATGATCTGAAAGCTCCACCACTTCAACCAGATTTAATTCTCTGTTAAAACCTGAAACGATCAGTCCTTTTTCTTTTAACTTATCAACGTACATATTATTCACTTCTAAACGGTGACGGTGACGTTCGTGAATTTTTTCCGAGTGATAAACTTTTTCTGCCAGAGTTTTCGGTTCAAGGAAACATTCAAAAGACCCGAGTCTCATGTTGCCGCCTTTAGACCCCTTGTCACTCTGCCCTTCCATGTAATGAATTAAATGGGCACCACCGCTCTGGAATTCTTCCGACGTCGCATCCGTAATGCCTGCTACATGTCTTGCAAATTCAATTACTGCTAACTGCAGTCCCAGACAAATTCCAAAAAATGGAATTTTATTAAGACGGGCGTATTCAATCGCTTTAATTTTTCCCTCAGTACCGCGGCTTCCGAATCCACCTGGTACTAAAATCCCCTGCACACCTTTTAAAATTTCGCCGATGTTGGCGTTGTTTTCAAGTTGTTCAGAGTCGATGTAAACCGGTTTGAATTTTAACTGGTTTGCAATCGCACCGTGGTTTAGTGCTTCGTCTAAAGATTTATAAGATTCGATAAGGTCAGTGTATTTACCAACGATTCCGATTTTTACTTCACGTAATGGGTTTGTAAAATTGTGAACAACTTTTTCAAGGTCACCAATTTTTGCTTCCGGCGCCCAGATCCCTAACAGTTCACTGATTCTTTCATCAAGGCCCTGCTTATGAAATTCAAGCGGCACTTTGTAAATTGAATCCATGTCGATTGATTGAAATACATTTTTTCTTCCCACGTTACAAAAACGTGAAATTTTATCAAGTGTATCTTCATCAACAACACGATCAGATCTGCAGATGATCACGTGTGGAGATAATCCTTGTGACATTAATTCTTTTACAGAGTGCTGAGCAGGTTTTGATTTCAACTCGCCAGCAGCTGCAATGTAGGGAAGAAGTACCAAGTGAATGAACAGAACGTTTTCCGCTCCTTCATCGTGAGATAATTGTCTGATCGATTCAATGAACGGCAGTGATTCAATATCCCCTACAGTTCCACCGATCTCTCCGATCAATAAATCACAGTTCTCACTCGCTTTATGAATTCTGCGTTTGATTTCGTTGGTGATATGTGGGACGACCTGAACAGTCTTACCTAAATAAGTTCCCGCTCTTTCGTTCTCGATAACTTTTAAATAAACCTGGCCTGTCGTAAAATTACTTTCTTTTTTTAACGTAAGAGAAGTAAATCTTTCGTAGTGGCCAAGATCCAGATCTGTTTCAGCTCCGTCATCAGTGACGAAAACTTCCCCGTGCTGAGTGGGACTCATCGTTCCCGGATCGACGTTGATGTACGGATCCATTTTTAACATGGAAACTTTTATCCCGCGTCTCTCGAGTAAACTTGCGATACTTGCGGCCGCGAGTCCTTTACCAAGTGAGCTTGCAACTCCTCCGGTGATAAAGATGTATTTTTTATGTTTCTTATTACTTACTTCTGCCACTGATTACCTCTTCTACTTTTTTAATGTCTTCCGGGTGATCAACTCCCATCACCATACTTTGTGTTTCTAGTGCACCGATGGTCATACCCATTTCGAGTGCGCGGAGTTGTTCTAGTTTTTCTAAATCTTCGAGACGAGATACAGGTGCTTTTGAAAAATTGCTCAGGGCCTCCGGTCTGTACGAGTACACACCAATGTGCAGGAACCAGTAGTCGTTGGTCCAGTTCACGCCGGCATCGCGCTTAAACGGAATGCTTGCACGTGAAAAATAAAACGCTGTTCCCGTCGTTTCACTCATCGCTACTTTTACCTTATTAGAATCGTGAAAGACGCTGTCGAAATTCATGTTCTTTTTTACAAGAGTCGTGATGTCGAAATGTTTACTAAGATGAAATTCAGCGAGACGAACGAGATCGGACCCTTCCAGTAACGGTTCATCACCCTGAACGTTTATCACCAGGTCGTACTGTTTTGTTTTGAAAAATCTGGCGTACGCCAGCTCTATTCTCAATGTTCCGGAGATCACATCATCATCAACACGAACAACATTCGGTGAAAAAGTTTTGATGTGTGATTCAACCTGATGGTCATCAGTCACGACAAAAGATTCAAAATTTATGTTGGGATGAGAGGCAGTCTGGCAATTTTCCAGAACTCTGGAAATCATACTCTTGCCCGCAATCAGCGCCAGAGGCTTGCCCGGAAAACGAGTCGAAGCAAAACGCGCGGGAATTAAAATGAGGACACTCTTTTTACTCACTTTAAAGGTCTCCAAAAACTGGTATAATAAGTTTGTAATTATAGAGGAGACAGAGGCGAATGGCCCAAAGAATTTCGATATTATTCCTGATTGTTTTTATCGGGTACCGTGGACTGGTTCGCGCGGAAGATTATAAGCGCACCGTCATTACCGATCCGAGCATTTCACGCCGCTGTGAGCTTCTGACAGAAGAGCGAAAAGAAAAAATTGGCAATAAACAACGCATCTTGGCCATGATTGAAAGAAATAAACACCTGCAAAAAATCACTCCGGAAAATAAAGTTACTTTGAAGAAAAAACTCGAAGTGAATCTCGGCCATCTAGAACACGAACTCACACTTGTTCAAACACAAATCCAGTTTCACGAAGAAAATATCGTTCGAAAAGGCTGTCCCGGCATTACGTTATAAAATGCTTTTCAATGCATATCGCCCACTCTAAACTATTCTAAACATTTAAGAACTAATCATTAAGATTAAAAAGAATTACAAAGAATTACAAAGTGGAAGTATGACAAAAAACCTCTTGCCTTTCTTATTGGCAGTAAGCCTGTTTTCTCCTCAGCTGTCTCGTGCACAAGAAGATGACACTGATACAATTCAAACGCTGGACTCAACTCCAGCTGCAGACACAACTCAATTAAGTGAAGGTCCACAAACTCTTCCCGCTGGAGAATCTGCAACACCGACTCCTAAAACAGAAGTCATTCCGACAAAAAATCTCGATGAAGTCACGGAAGAAGTGATTAAACTTGAGCCGGTGGATACTCCGACAAAAGAGCCATCGACATTACAAAAAAGAACGGGTGTTGTTCCAGAAGAAGATTTATTAAAACCCAAAAATGGTAAACCTGCTTCTAAGGTGAGATCAGTAAAACAGACCACTGAAACAGAAATGTATGTTCAGGAAACTGATAAATATAAACTCAATGATGTTTATAAAAATTTACAGTTGAACGATGTCATCGAGCAGGGTCTACGAAAAAACTACGCCCAAAATATCAAGGGCCAGCTTCAGCAGATTAACGAGATAACTTTTTCCGGAGCAAAAAGTGCATTCTGGCTTCCGGAATTGAAAATCACTCTGCAAACGGCTGACCAGAACATTGCAACTCTTCACCATTCAAGCAGACCACCTGCCGTTCCAAATTCTACTTCTCCAAGTGGAACGCTTGGATTGTCTCTCGGCGATTATACTGTTTTTAACTGGGGAAAAGACTACGCAGTTTACTTGAACAAAAAAAATCTTTACGAGAGAAATACACAAATTTACGACGAATCAAAAAGAGAACTGAAGCTTGACCTGATCAACAGCTACTTCTCGCTTGTTTCAACGAAGAATATTGAAAAAATACGCTCTGAAGAACTTCGCCAGACCTCTTTCGTTTATCGATTAAGCAAAGAAAAAATCACTGTCGGAAAAACTTCGAAGCAGGACTACTACCAGGCGAGAAGTGAATACTTAAAAGCACAAAACGATTATCACGATGCTAAAATCATTGCTGATGAAGCCGATGAAGGGGTCGCCTTCCAGATTACTGATCCTGTAGGGACAAAATATGTCATCAACGAAGGTCTGGACTACAGAAGAATTAAAATCACGCTGGATGAAGTTTTAGCTCTGGCAGAAAAAACCAACCCTACCCTGTTAACCAATAAAGTTCTGATCGATAACGCTGAAAGAGACTACGATGTGGCCTTGAAAGAAAATATGCCGCTTCCGAAATTTACGATCAATCTCGGTGCTTACAATAAACAATTCGGTCCTACAGTAAACACTACCCGCTATGAAACTTATTCAGGCAGTGGAAATGTTGAACTGGTTGCCAGCATCAATACAACATGGGCGATCACAGGACAGGATGGATTTTTAAATTCAAATAAACTTGCGACCAGCAGAATCAGCAGGGAAATTGCCCAAAAAGAATTTGAAAAGAACACTCACTTCACTCAATCGCAGATCAGACAGATTTATAAAACAATTTTATCGCTGCAAAACCAGATTGTGATTCTTGAAGCGCGCTTACCTAGTTTACAGAAAACTTTCGATACGATTTTAGAAAACTATTTAGCTGGAAGAACAAAATTTTATGATTTTTCACTGGCACTTGCTGACTTAAGTTCGACCAAGATTTTTTATGAACAAACCAAGCTTCAGCACTTAAGAGAAAAATTAACACTTGCCCGTCTCGCAGGAATTGAAGATTTTCCGGGAGAAAATTTCGAGTTGCTGGCGACAAGGGTAAAAGGTAAATAAAATGAAAAAACTACTCCTCATTTGTTCTCTGATCGTGTCTAACAACGCTTTTGCAGCTCACGATAAAGGTGAACTGGTGTTGAACACAGAAAGCACTTACAACCCAACTCATGACAACAGATTTTCTTTTATGGCCGGATTTAATTCGAGCCTGCAGAAATCTTCTGATCTTTCAAATTTTGCTTTTTCATATGCAAAACAAATGGATCATTTCTGGATCGACAGCAACGTGGTTTTTACGAAAGGACTGTTCAGGGAAATGTCTGCCAATAATCCCAAAGCAACGGGTGCGATGAATGACCAGATTGAATTGCAACAAAATAACCTGACAACAATCGGAGTTGGTATCGGCCGCGAGACTCGCTACGCACAAACATTGCTTCCATTTGATGGTATCTATGAACTTATGGCCGCGGACCTGACTTACAATTCTTACAAAGAAGATTATTCCGGGAAAACATTCACGGGCCCGGGCCTTCTTGCGAAATTTTCTCTTTATAAAAGATTCAATGACTATTTTAGTGCCGGTGCTCATTTCAATTACAACCTCGCTGTGGTAAAAAGAGCGAAAGAAAATGAAGAATCCAGTTCTGACAGATCCCTCACATTAGGATTTTTAACGATTGGATTCGAGCTCAGTTTCTTCCTCTAAAAATAAGGACGGATTATGATTCCTCGTTATGAAGCAAAGGCCCAGACCGCCATCTGGAGTGATGAAAACAAGTACAGAACTTTTCTTCAGATCGAACTCGAACTTCTCCGCGCTCTCGAAGAAAAAAACATGATCCCGAAAGGCATCGCTGAGATCATCTCGCATGCTGAAATCAGACCCGCACGCATCGATGAAATTGAGGCCGTCACACGCCACGATGTAATCGCCTTCTGCACATCCATCACTGAACAGGTTCCTGCCGATATAGGAAAATATTTTCACTACGGTGTAACGTCTTCTGACGTCATCGACAGTGCGCTTACTCTTCAGATCAAGTCTTCGCTTGAAGTTGTGATGAAGTCATACGATCTTTTTATGGAAGCACTGAAGTCACGTGCCATCGAAACAAAAATGCTGATGACCTTAGGCCGCTCACACGGAATGTATGCCGAGCCAATGAGCTTCGGGCAAAAACTATTAGGTCACTATGCTGAGTTCAAGAGAAGAAGAGCTGAGCTGCAGGATTTCTACAATAATGAATTAACGATCCAGCTTTCAGGAGCTGTAGGAAACTATACGATCCTGACTCCGGACATCGAAGAAAGTGTCGCAAAAAAACTCGGCGTAAAAGTTGAAGATGTTTCAACGCAAATTATTCCAAGAGACAGAATTGCAAAATTAATTTCGATCACATCCCTGGTCGCTAACGCTATCGAGCGCCTCGCAGTTGAAATCCGTCACCTTCACCACTCTGACGTGAGAGAAGTGGCAGAAGGTTTCCGTGCAGGTCAAAAAGGCTCGAGCACAATGCCGCATAAGAAAAACCCGATCTCGGCTGAAAACCTGACAGGTCTATCCCGTTTTTTACGCTCACATTTAAATATGGCCCTGGAAAATTCAATTCTGTGGCACGAAAGAGATATCTCTCACTCAAGTGCAGAGAGACTTTTTCTTCCGGATCATTTTGGAATTCTAACGTATGCTCTTGAGCGTTTTACAGGAACATTAAACCTGCTTGATATCGACACAGCTGTAATCGAAGGCAAAGTACTTGCCCATACTCACTACCTCTCAAGTTTTTATCTTCACTTTCTGATTAAAAACTGTGAATCTTTAACAAGAGAAGATTTGTATGCTGTCGTTCAAACGGCTTCGTTTGACCCGGAGGCAAAATCAAATCCAGTGAAGTACCGCGAGTTCATTCAAAACGAACTTAAGTCGAGAAAAATTAATGTTTTACTCCCCGAAGTAAATGCTGATGGTCTTAGAAGCATTTACCTCAAATCTGTGGACCAGATTTTCAACAGAGTTTTATGAGTGAAGAACTAAGCACCAGCGTATTTTCCATCACAGGTAAAACCGGTAGGCTTGCTTATTTCTTCCAGAACTCATTGCTCATGGCCTTCGGCTTCCAGTACATTTATGGCCCTTACATGGGCGACGCGATTAAAAGTCTTCAACACAATCCGCTGTTCGCCAATGTTTTTCAATTGCTTCAGGCCGACCCGACATACGCGGACATGCTGAAAGAACTTAATCACGCACCTAAGTTTGATATGAAGATGTTTGCAACAAGATACGCTTTCATACTCGCACTTCGAATTGTCGACTTAAAGAGACTGAGAGATATCGTTAACAGACAGCTTACAAAAGTTGAGACCATTCTTGTCATCGTTTTTTTCTCGCTTCCCTTTGTCGATCTTATCTCAACAATTTTTTTAGTTACAATGCCACCGAAAAAAACTCCGGCCATCAGTACCTTCTTAAAAGAAGCTCACGCTGTTAATCTTCATGAAGCGCAAAAGGAAAGACTGATTAAAAGAAATGAAGAGCTTTTTAAGGCCGGAAAAATTTCTAAAGTTGAATATATGAAAGGTCTCGAAAAATATAACGGGTCGGCAAAAAAATGATCATCACAGAAAAACATTCGCGCATCCTCAGGTACACTCACTGGATCAACGTAGTCTTTTTATCACTCATGGTCTGGAGTGGAATCCTGATTTACTGGGCGAACGATGCCTATTTCAAAATCCCCGACCCCATTGCTGAAAAATTATCTCTTCAGTATAAACTGGCCGAAGGTTTAAGCTGGCACTTTTTTATTATGTGGGGCTTTCTGATTAATGGCCTGGTCTATCTCGCTTATCAGATATTCAGCGGCGAATGGAGAGAACTTGCTCCACGCCTCGGCACTTTTAAAGATGCAGTTCTGGTTACGCTTCACGATTTACATTTAAGAAAATCAGCACCACCAATGCACGGTAAATTTAATGCCGCTCAAAAACTCGCTTACTGCGGAGTGATCCTGATGGCCTTCGGAAGTATCGTTACAGGAATTGCGATCTATAAACCTGTTACAATGGGATGGCTCACGGCCCTGCTCGGTGGATACGAGGCCGCAAGACTCGAGCATTTTATTTTAATGATAGGATTTATTCTTTTCGTTATCGTTCATATTCTCCAGGTTATTAAAGCTGGATGGAACAACTTCAGGGCCATGATCGCGGGGTATGAAATTGAAAAAAAATAATATTGATGAAAAACAATTAAAGAAACGCCTTACTGGTTCAATACTTACCGGAATCATTTTCGTCGCTGTTGTGATCTTTGGTTTCCGCGCAATAAGATCGAGTGAAAGAATCGAAGACACTCCGTACGCTCTTCGCCACAGTTTTGAATGGAACCAGAAAATCTGGGCAAAAATCAGTTCATCAAAAAATCTTTCAGTAAAAAAACCCCGTCCCAAAAAAGGGACTGCACCCCGACAAAATGGAGATATAGGCCTGCAATCGCTCGCCGATTCTAAAAATTATTCGGTTGAAGTGATCAGCGGAAATAAATCTTTCAAACTTCCGATCGCCGCTTTTCATGCCGCAGACAAAGTAGATTACTCAACAGACTTCCGTTGTATCGAAGGCTGGAGCGAAGAAATGTCCTACGCAGGAATGCGTTTTTCAGACTTCATGAAATTTTATGACATAGGAAAAAAACCTGACGGAAGTTATTACGCTTATGTGGGTCTTGAAACTCCCGACAAAGAATACTACGTCTCAATAGATATGGAATCGATGCTTCACCCGCAAACCGTACTTGCCTATGAGATGAATGAAGCGCCACTATCTCTGGCCAACGGAGCTCCATTGAGACTGATGATTCCCGTCAAATATGGTATTAAAAATTTAAAAAGAATCGGGAAAATTTTTTTCTCAGATACACGTCCTCGCGACTATTGGGCAGAACGCGGTTATGATTGGTATGCTGGATTTTAAGAATGTCTATTAAAAGACCCCCATTTCCCAATAAAGTCTGCGCCATGCCGTTTGAGTATATTGATATTCAAAACCAAAAAGATGGTGCTATCAACTGTTATGCTTGTTGCCCTACTATTTTACCGGTTAAGGTCGGCGACTTAAAAAAAAATACAATTGAAGAAATCTGGAATGGCAAAATTTACAATGACATCCGCCAAACCATTCTCGATGGCACTTACGATAACTGTAATGCTGAATTATGTCCTGAAATACAGTCTGACCGACTCTACGATATAAGTAGTTCCAGAGTTCATCATATTGCTAAAGCAAAAAAAGAAGGCATCGATCATTTTACCAGTAAGCCTCGCATGATTAATTTAAGTTACGATCGGACTTGTAATCTCGCTTGCCCCAGTTGCCGCACAGATTTTGTCACCAGCAATAGTGATGAAGATGAAGAGTTGATTTCAAAAATTACAGATGATCTGCTCTCGCGGGACTTATCAAATACCACCATCGTTGCCTGCTCTTCGGGTGATCCATTTGTTGGTAAACATTTTCGACGCTTACTATTTACCCTCGATGGCAAAAAACATCCTGGGTTAAAACTTCAAATCATGACTAACGGGATTCTTTTTAACCGTCAGGCATGGGAGTCCATGCATAAGATTCACAAAAACATCAGCAGTGTCTATATTTCTATCGATGCTGCGACTGAAGCGACTTACGGTATTACCAGACGAGGCGGAAACTGGAACCTCTTAATGAAAAACATAGAATTTATTTCCATGTTGCGCGCCAGAAATGAAATCGGTTTTTTACGTCTGGACTTTGTTGTACAAGATCACAACTACCAGGAGATGATCGAGTTCGTATCACTAGGGAAAAAATTTAAGGCCGATGAAGTTTTCTTTCAAAAAGTGGCCAACTGGGGATTTTTTACTCCTGAAGAGTTTATTCAACGGGCGATCTACAAAGAGGATCATCCCGATTACGTAAAATTTCTGGAAGTTCTGGGCCATGAGAATCTGAAAGATGGAATCGTCAATCATGGAAATCTTGGGCATTTTTTCTCAGAGAAACATGTGAAGAGACCTTTTAATTTTAAAAATGCCGTTCTACATTCCATCAGAAACATTCGCCAGCGCTTTTTCTTAACTTAAAAAATATCGACACTACTATTATAATAACTAATCATTAAGGAATCTTCTTTCTGGTCTTTAATTTTAAAAACGTCGATTCCAATAATTCCAGTTTCATTTTTGAGATTCAAAATATTCTCTGTTTGATATTCAAAATAATTTCCTTTATTAAGCAGGACAAAAATTTTGGGACCCAAAAAATTATTTCCTTTTATATAAGAAAATTGTCCAATGATGTCTTTTTTTCCATCTTTATCAATATCAAAGGCCACGACCCGATGAAGATAATGCTGGCTTAAATTTAGTGTGGCCTGAGGCCAGTTACGCACTTCCCGATTGCTGAAAATTTTCTGAGCAGGATCGTAATACATGACTTGAACCTGGCCTTGATGAAAACCCAGGTCATGTGTGAGTGCCACAATATCGGTGAAACCATCCTGATTAAAATCTTCTTTTAATAAAAAGACAGTCCCCCATCCTTTTTCACCTTTTCTTACCGGAAGTATTTTTTCGTCCTGAAAAACCCATTTGTTTTTTTCAAGTTTTATTATCCTGTCATGAGCACTGGGGTTTAATTTTACATCCAGGTCACAACCTCCAAGCAGTACTTCATCAGTTTCATCATGGTCAATATCCAGTGCCGTTCCGGTCATAAAACAGATTTCTTTTTTAAACCAGTTGGCCGGAAGCATTTCACTTTTATCGACATAACCATTGGTCGTCGCCTGTAGATAAACAATTTTAGAAAAAGGAGTATTATAAGAAATTAATAAAATATCGTTGAATTTTTGTCCCTTTCGTTTGGGCGCGGCCACATTAAAGACAAAATTTGGTTTTTGATTCAGGCGCCCGCTAAAATCGGCAAGTGTGTTGTCCTTATCATTTTTGACCAGCAGTTTTACCATCCCACCAGAGTTGAATTCGGCATAATCAACTCCGTGATCAGCAAATAAAACGCCCGGCCCCCAGGGTGTAGCGAGTGTTACCAGATGCCGGATATGCTCTGCCCCTGGATAGGACATGGGATTTTGCAATACACTTCCAGCGAGGTTGAGTTGATCTACATGATGAATAAATAAAGGAGCTGATACTTTATTCCTGGCATTTTCTCTATCGATATAAAAAGCATTGTAGAAATATGCTTCATCGCCAATTTTAAAATTACCGGCATCTAAGAGCGGTAATAATGTTGGATCCTTAAAATGAAAAGATATTCCGGCCTTTTTTCCCTCCGGAGAACATGCGCCTAAAATTAAAAAAAGAAAAAGAAAACGAAGATGAATGTATCTAACCATTAAAACTGACTCCTCATATGTTAAAGTTTAACAAGAGTTTGAGGTTTTAGCCTTTAAATAATTTTCGGAATTTTAATCCCACGGGCCGCTTGCTCCAGCTGCTTTTTAATTGCAGGTGAAAGGGATTTTTTTCGGCATAAAACAGCATCAAACATATGGTCATCATTTGTCTGGGACTTATATATCACCATCGGTTCACTGAACTTTCTTTTTTGCAAACTATAATTGACCACAGGTCCTAAACCGCAAATGCTATCAATTTTCTTATCAACCAGCATTTCAACGGCCTGATCGAGTGAAGGCAAATCAACGATATTTGCATTTTTCAAATATTTTTTGCTAACTAAACCACATGTACCAAGTAATCGACCGACACGAATGTTACCCCTAGTAGGTTGTGTGCCTTTTTTTACAAAGATAGCTGGCACAGTTTCATAAAGTTTTTCCTGAACCTCATAAGCTTTAGAGTTTTTTAAGCATAAAGCTCTTAAATTAATAAGCAGATCGGGAGTACCACGTTTTAAAAATAATTTTAACCTCTCGTAAGGAAGTACTTCATAATTAAACTTCAATCCTGAGCTTTTCTCCAGCTGCTTTAAAATATCAATATTGTAACCTTTGAGTTCATTATTTTCAAAATAACTGAAGGGCGCGATATCGAAAGTCACAATATGTAATTCGGAGGGGTTCGCATGTGCACCAAAAGCGTTTAATGAAACGCCCAATAAAAATAGATTGAGATATTTATACATATTCTAAATATACTCTAGAGATGGATAAAACGTTAAGTTAATTTGTGGTGTAATT
>JACMNL010000021.1 GCA_014378525.1 Bacteriovorax sp. | reverse complement strand
GGAAATACTTTTTGCTGATTAAACCACATGCGCTCATCGCATAAAGTTCCGGGAAGAAAAACAATAGGGTAATTATTCATACGAACATAATAAACTTAGAAAAACTCTCCGTGAAGAGACTTTGCAAAATCAATCTGCGATATTAGATTTAACTATGAAAAAGTATAAAATACAACTTACAGCACTCTCAGAAAAAGACCTTGGTCTCGCCTACCTCAGCTTTAAAGATGCCCTCTATGATGTTTCCGTAGCCGCCTTCGGGTGGGATGAAACTTTTCAGCATGGCAGATTCATGAAGGCCTATGAACCTGAGTGGTTTTACTGGATTGAGCATGACTCACAAAAAGTGGGATACACTTGTTTTGTGAGCAGACAAAATGACATTCATGTTCACCTTTTGATTGTAGATAAGAAATTCCAGGGCAAAGGTTACGGAAAAGAGACGATGGAGTTAATTGCTGAAATTGCAAAGGCCGGTAATTTAGATGTAACTCTATCGACATTAAAAAATAATACTGGTGCTGTGAAATTGTACGAGAATCTTGGTTATAAAATCACAGATCAGGATGAGTATTTTTACGATATGGCCCTTAAAGGATAAGAGCAATACACTTCTTTCACATAGCAACTTAGTCATTCAATGCCTTCATTGTTTATATTGAGGGCCTATTTCAAACTAAACTCGAAATTCACGGGCAAAAGTACGGGACAATTTTCACCAGACACATTCCATTTTAGGGCAAAATTTTTATCCGAGGTATTCCATCTTAATGGATGCAATTTATCCACTGCAGAACTTAACTCATGAAAAATGCCGCATAGTCATGGTATCTTGTTTAATTTTATTTCCGATGCATTTGTTTTTTTTCTTTTGGCACATGCTGTGCAACTTGAACTGCATTATCAGAAAAAAAGAATAAAGGAGTTATTCGTGAAAAAATTATTATTGCTAGCGCTTTTCTCAGGCACTTGGGACCAGGCATTTGCAAAAGATAGTGACTGGAAGCTTTGTAAAGGCGAAGGCATAATGTATGGAGCTAACAATAAACTAGTTTTGAACTCATATGAACATAGAAACGGAGAAGGTAGAGCTAATGATATGACATTCATATTTGGTGGAAATATCTTAAAAGGTTCTCTTGATTCGTCTGAATCAAGCTCTGGCACTGTAAAATTAAAAGGTACAAATTCATCATTCAAAGGTACTGCTTCAATGGATTATCAGACTGGAGTTTTAAACCTAACTGGTAAATTTACTTTAAACAAAGAAACAACAGATCTAAATGCTTCATTAAAATGTGAAACTCTATAATAATATTCTGACAATTTTTCATGATAACCTGACAATACATATTTGATAGTACAGTTTAGCATTACAAAATATGATGCTTACTGATTTACACATTCATTCAAACTTTAGTGACGGAAAACTTAGCATTCCGGAAATTATAGATTTTTATGGAACACGCGGCTTTCATATCATTGCTATCACCGATCACCTTTGCGAAGAAGAGACATTCCTTGGTAAGGCCTCAAAGGTTCTCAATAAAACACTGACAAAAAATACTTTCCAGCAGTATCTCGATCTCATTAAGAGTGAAGGAGCACGCGCTATGAAAAAATACGGGATGCTGGTCATTGCAGGAGTTGAACTGACAAAAAATTCTTTGTCCTTTCACCGCTCTGCCCACATCCTTGCTATTGGAATCAGGGAATATATTTCAGCTGATGGAACAATTCCAGAAATAATTTCTGCCATAAAAAAACAAGGAGCGCTGGCAATTGCTGCTCACCCAGTTTCAACTAAAAAAGTTGAACACCAGACTTATCATTTATGGGATGAACGCGAAGAACTCAAAGATCTTTTTGATGCATGGGAAGTGGCAAGTGGCCCTCACCTTTTTGAAGAAGTTATGAACAGCGGTTTACCGCTGATTGCCAGTTCTGATTTTCATCATGAAAAACATATCCGTTCATGGAAGACATTGATTAATTGTGAAAAGAATTTTGAATCTCTATATTCAGCAGTTAAAAATCAAGCGCTCGAATTTACATTTTTTGAAGAAGCCGTTCACTCAAGATTTTTAACCAGAATTTCACTTAACCATGCCGGTTCATCAAGTGGAAGATCATGTCCTGCAGTTGGATGAGTAAACTGCGTTCCTCCAAATTTTGAAGCGATATTAATAGAACATGAATGATCGACCAGTCGGTCGTTTAGTGAACTGATAACTTTAAAAGGGATTAAAGGTAGAGTTTCGATATAAATATTCTTTGCGAGAATAAGCTGTCGTATGAAATTCATTTTAGTTACTTCATGACTTTCGGAAAAAGATGCATAACTTTCTATGTTTCTTTTAGTTTCTTCAAATTTATTTGAAGTTATTTTCAGGATCATTTCTTCCTGAACATATTTGCTGTTAGAAAATAAAGTTCTAAGAAGAGTTTCATAATTATCCGGCAAAAGTCTTTTATGAAAGGGAGAAAGTTGAGCAAGGCTCGAGTTAATAATTGATATGGACAGAACTTCAGCAGGATTGAGTTCGGCCCACTTCATTGCGGCCATTCCACCAAGAGAAATACCACAAAGGTTGAATGTTTCTTTATTCTGCACGAAGCGGCTTTTTGCTCTCAACACATTAATCAGCACTTCAGGATTAACTGGTGATTTTTCGTTTGAGCAAAGACCGTTTCCAGGAATCTCAAGAAATTCAATTTCTACATTGGGATTAATCATTTTAAAGACAGAGGGAAATTCACTCCAGTGAATATTTCCTCTAGTAAGACCTCTTAAAAATACCCAGCGATTATTATTCATACCATCTCGTCATGCCAGAGTTCAGATGCTTTAGTTTATTAGTGGAATCGAGTTCTGACCAGACCGGATGCGACCTCAGGGCCTTCAGTAAAAAATCATAGAGCAGATGATGCCTGCGGTAAGTTCTCTTCAGGCGGTGAACTTTCATTGGATTGAAGATTCCCTGCTTGGAAAATAACTGCCATGGATTTTTGCGCACCCAGGTCCATGACCCCATCTCCAGTGTTAATGGAATAAAGATCGCATCAGGATTAACTTTTCTCATCTCTAGAAAAAAGTAATCCCAGATATCACCATTCAGTAAATATCCTTTTGACTGAGGTTCGATTTTGTAAATATGGTATGGATGAGTTTCTTCAAATAAAGTCGTGAAGGCATCTATTTCGGCCACATGATCAAACGGCTCTTTAGTGTATGAATAAGGAAACCAGATACGGTCCTTCATTCCAAAACCCGAATGAAAATCGATGGCGAGAATACATTTACTTTTTTTGCATGATTCGAAAAATTTTGTATAAAGGGCAGCGTTTTCTTCTTCCAGAATATCTTTTGTTCCCTGATACCAGGCAATTTTTTTTGAAATTCTCTGACCTCCAAGAAGGAAAGGAATTTTTTCTTTTGAAATGACCGGTGAATTTCTCATCAGATCAACATCGTTGCCATTGCTGCGTTTAAATTTATAATATCCGACCGGGTTTACCAGAGGAACCACGACGAGTCTAATATTCTGAAAAAGTTCTTTTAATGATTGATCCCAAACCAGGCGATCGATCGTTGTTTTGAGTAAGCTCCATGCAAGCTGAGCACCTACTCTCTCCAGACCGTGAACTCCACCGGTCATAAAAAGTGTAGGATGCTCAGGATTATTCGAACCTATCGTGAAAGAAAAAATCGGGAAGGTTTCATTTTTATATATAATTTCTTTTAGCGTTTCAAAATGCACCAGCTTCTTTAGTTCATCATCCTGATTAACCATTCTGCCAAGTTTTTGTAGATCTGCTAAAAGTCCTGTCATTGAACCAGCTGAAAACGTCTGCCAAGAGACTCAAGGATTTCATCTTTTTTCATTACTGTTAAAAAATCAACACAGTCAAAATCTTTATCGAAGGCCGGCTCACCTGCGATTTTTGCACCAAACTTTAAATAGGCCTTCAGCAATGAAGGCACCAGTTTTTCTGCGATGGCCTGATTAACAGGATCCAGAACTTCAGGAAGAGAATTATAAACTTCAGCAAAGTTGCTCATCTTAAAAACACCTATGGCCTCTGCAAGATTAGATTTCATAACATGCCCTTGATTGTATAAATATTTATACACAATGGCAGCATCCATGACATTATTAATCTTGATGCTTGAACATCCAAAAAGAATGTTGGCCCCTGAAAGATTCATGTACTCGACAATTCCTTTCCACAATAAAGAAATAACCGTTGCCCCTCTTCTGTGTTCCTTTTGAATGCACGCCCTTCCAAGCTCCAGGTGAGGTCCTTGAAGTTTAAACACTTCTGTTAAATCAAATTCTGTTTCAGTGTAAGAGATTTTAGAAAATTCGCTGCAGCTAAGTCTGTATGTACCAATAATTTTATTAGTCGTTTTATGTACGATAATAAGATGATCGAAGTGTGAGTCATACTGATCCACATCTACACCAGTCTGCTCGATTTGTTGAAATTCCTGATAAAAAACTTCATGTCTAAGTTTGCAACTTTCAATTAGTTCTTCTGCTGTATCTGCTGTCTTTAAAATATAAGAGCTGATTTCAATGTGAAGATTAATCTTAGGACGGAAACTGAAAATGCCATTAGATTTGAGTAAATTGTTCTCTTGAATCTCTTTCGCCAATGCCATCATGATTATCTCCTGGATAATTATTATTAAAGACAGACTTTAGAAAATTAAATGCTATGAAAAATGTTCTTTCGACCTGGTTTGAATTTCCCAGCTCTGGATTGACTTCAACGATGTCCATCGAGCGCACATCTGATTTTTTTAGAAGTTCTTCGCCTAAAATATCCAGATCGTTTGGAGTCAGACCAGACTTCACCGGCACTCCAGTCGAGGGTGCAAACTTAGGATCAACGCTGTCTATATCAAAACTTGCGTGTATTGGATTTCCTTTTGTCATTGCATGAATTTCTTTTGCAATGACAGTCATCCCTCTTTTCTGGATTTCACTGTAGGAATAGGCCTTGATCCCCAGTGAATCAATAATATTTTTTTCAAATGGATCTACATCACGAAGCCCGATGTATATTAATTTTTCTGGTTTAAGTGAACTTTCGATCCACTTAAAATATTTTGTTCTGATTCCGTTGAGGTTCAATAAAACAGCAAGAGGCATCCCATGAAGGTTTCCACTCAGTGATTGCTCCGGGAGATTTAAATCAGCATGAGCATCAATCCACAGAACAAATCCTTCAGGGTTTTTAGCAGTAAAAGCACCGACAGTGGCCAGAGCAATACTGTGGTCTCCGCCCCAGTTAAGTAGAGGATAATCTGAATTCATAATTTCTGATGCTATTGAATAAGCAGCTTCGTATTTATTCCACTCAATAGACTTTAAATCACTATCTGAATGAATCTTTAATTTTTCATTGATGTTGGGATTTTGAATATCTCCGTGATCTATAATGTCGATTCCCTGCTCTTTCAGATAATGAAAATACTTGCGGCAGGTTTTTGTCGAGTTATCTAATCCAGTCTTTGACTGGCCGATTTCGAAACTGATCCCCAGGAAATTAATTAAGGTTTTCATTACTAAAAGGCTAATCAATAAAGGTAAAATTGTATCGTCAGGTTTCGATTAAACGATGCCTAACTCAATCCTAATGAAGTGCTTTCGCACCATGATTTCCACTGGTCGCAGTCATTGACACTGACATCAACGGGATCGTGAAATTCTAAAATAACTTTGATGGTTTTATGTTTAAACAAGTCATACATATGAACTAAAAGATTATCATCATCTATATAAGCAGCTTCTCTTAGCGGTTGATAAGTTAACTTAAAAGGCTGAACTTTTATTTTATTATTTCCAGCGATTTCAAATACGCCTTTTTGCCATCGCTCAGAAGACTTAATTGAAGTTGTGCCCGAAGGAAAAATGGCGAGTCTTTGAGTCTTGTTCATTAGTGAGTCTGCAATCTGCTCTTTTGCCTGCGCCCTGGACTTAGTACTGCTTCTCTCAACAAAGATGGTCTGCATTTTAACGGCAGCACTGCCAATTACCGGCCAGTATTTTACTTCTTTTTTGCTTACGAATGTTACATCCGGACAGCTTCTGATCAAAACAGGAATGTCGAGATAGCTGATGTGATTACCAAGCAGGATGCATGAAGAATCAAGTGCAGAGACCTTTCCTTTAATTTCTAAATCTATTTTAAAATGTTTCAGGATTTCTCTCGACCAGTCATTTTTAAGCATGACGACATCACTTCCAGGAGCTTTAGATAGCAGGAGGTATTTTCCTGTAATTGAAAATACCTTTGCTACGTTAACTAAACCTGAAAATTTGTTCATGATTAACTATAAAATGTTTTTTAAGGAGTATTGTCAGGATTTCATCAGGATTCAATTACATTATTCTGATTTCAAATAATATCACCTGGGCCTGCCGCACTAAAAACTAACTAATTTCGATAGTCGAATGTATCACCTTCCAGGTGTGATCTGCATTCAATCGTACTTCGGCTAAATAGACATCAGTAAAATCACTTCCCCATTCTTTCGGAGAAATTAAACTCAGATATCGATTTGACTCTGTAGACTCATAAAGATAATAATTTTTCCCGATAACAGGCGTGAAAGATATTTTTGAATTATAAATAAGATCAGAAATATGAACGCGCTTTTTTATATCCTGCACCTGACGGGCCAGAGTTTTCATTTGTTCAAAAATTAGATGGAGCTGCTCTTCCGTCTGCTCTTTCATGGCATCACGAGCATGGCTTTTAATTTGCCCTTCATTGGTAGGAACAATGGCAAAACCGCCAACCGTATGGGCATACTCAAGCAATGAAGGCATATCAGTTACCTTAAGCTTCATGAGCTCAAGGTCTATTTTGCTGACATCAATTGGTTTCGGTAATTTCTCGTCCACGTAAAACTCCACTCTTAATTCTTAAATGTATTCCAAAAGATTTCATAACAAATAAATGTACCAGTGCCTGTGTATAACGGTAAATATACCATGGGAGTGATGGCCTGAAATCATGAATTCCTGCAATGATATATTTTTTGTTCATGACTTCACGAAACTCTAGCCGCGCTCTTTCCTGTTTGCCGGAAAGAAGGCCACCTCTGACATACAACAGTTGCCTGTCCGGCCTGCTTATATCAATATTTTTTTCCAGAATCAGTAAAACTATTTTAGGATGGATAAAATAAAAATAACAAAAATTACCGGTAATTTTTGTCTTGATAATAAATGAGAAAAATCTCGGCAGCCATTTGAAATACTCTTCTGCTACCCAAAGTGCGTCTTTTCCAGGTGGAAGTAAAAGTCTTTGAACAGAACGTGCACTTCTTGTAACATTTTTTATGGGATGAAGCTGAAACGCATGAACTTCTTTTGATTCAACGTTAACAATTCTCTCGATTGATTTTCTGATTGGAGTACTCATCAGTTCCGGTTTTGGAAATCGTCTGTCAGGTCTTACTAACATTGAATGTTTTAAACTTTGTATCAATGGATAAACCAGCGCCTTTGGAGCACCCGTTACCAGAGAAACCCAGAATCTTGATACATGTGGACTGAATAAATTTATCTTGAGAAATTTCACAGGACGATTAAAAACATCAGCAGTAAGTTTCATCAACTCAAGATAAGTCATGACCTCTTTACCACCAACGTCCCAGGTCTGTCCCTGCACTTCAGGATTAACCAGGCACTCTCGTAAAACGGAAATGAGATCGTGAACATCAATGGTCTGTGCGACTGAGTCCGTCCAGCTAGGGCAAATCATAACAGGCAATCTCTCCACCAGTCTTTTCATGATTACGAAAGAAGAGCCGTTGGCACCGAGAACCATTCCTGCTCTTAGTACAGTGACTTTAGGAGCTGCGGCCTTTAGTATTTTTTCAACTTCATAACGACTTTTTAAGTGCCAGGATAAATCGGTTTTATCTTCAGGTAATAAACCGCCGAGATAAACAATGTGACTGACTCGATGATTTTTAGCGGCCCTTGCAAAGTTGTCAGCAAGAATTAAATCCAGGTCGTAAAATTTTCCCTGCACCAGTGAAGCTGAAGGCAGCATTGAATGCACAAGGTAAACCACCTGATCACAACCCTGCATGGCAATCGTTATATCTTTAAGTGAGAATAAATCGGCCTGTCTCCATTCTAATCTTTCGTGACTAACAATTGTCTTTTGACGGGATAAGGCCACAATGCTTAAATTTGTATCAAGGTCGAGTCTCTTGAGAAGATTCTGTCCGATGAATCCTGAAGCTCCTGCAATTAAAATACGTGACATGAGTTTCTCCAAAAAGTAACAGGAAAATAAAATGCTCGGCATACCTCCTTTTTTCAAAGAGATTTTTAAATACCTTCCCAATGCTCTCCTAGATCTCATTTCTTGGCGAGAAATGTTAGGTGAAGTCACAGTATTGTCTAACAGGCTGCTGACAAACAAGGGAGCGTTAGAGGCGAAAATTGACGCTGCTAAAATTGTTACGCCCGATATTGTGCTGATTGATGAGTTTTCAGGCGAAAATTTAAAGTTTTCCCATGGTGAGATGATATTAAAACTATATTTTCTGCAAATTATGAAAGGTCAGAAGATATTTTTGGATTTCAGGCCTAAACATTTTTCCGGTGCTGAAAATAAGATTCAGTGGAATCCCGGTGGATTATGGGCAGAGATGGATCAGGAATTTTCTGAAGGTATAAGAAATGTTTACCGTGGATACTACAATAATGACGACCAATTATTTGCTCAGGGAATGATTGAATCGGGTCTGGTAAAAAAAGAATGGGATGAATCAAAAAAATCTGAAGTCGTTGAAGTTTTCAAAAAACATTTCAGCAATGGCCGTGGTGAAAAAATTGCTTTTGATATGGATGTATTCAAAGAATCTTTTGCCCAGATTTTCAAGACACTGGTGAAAAATAAAATTGAACTGGATAAAAATTTTCTCTACCTTGGTATTATGCTCGTTACTCTCTACATTACTCTCGACCAGATTGGAGGAAGTTACGATGTTTCGACACTCTTCCATGAAGCTGATTGAGAGCTGTGGTTATTTCAAGGGTTAATGGACGTGGATTTTTTTGCATTCACAAAAATCTTCCGCAAGAGAAAAAAATAACAAAATCTTAACAATTGTTGTGTTTGAAATTCAGTATATTCACTCCATGAAAAAATTTAAAACACTTATGACTGCTGTCCTGGCTACAACTTCATTCATTGCTCACGGGCAATCTTTCGAGAAAAAACCCAAGCTGGTTGTACTTCTCGTTATCGATCAGTTCAGGGCCGATTACCTGACCCGCTTTCAGGACAGATTTTTACCGGCGAAAAATAGCAGTGGTGCTGTCGGTGGATTTAAATATCTCATCGCCAACGGATCTTATTTTCCCTACGCTCAATATGAAATTCTTCAATCAATGACTGGGCCAGGGCATGCAAGTGTTCTGACTGGTTCATATCCATATCAGGCAGGAATTCCGCTTAACGACTGGTATGATACGAAACAGGCGAAAAATATTTATTGTGTCGATGATGAAAAAACACAACTTGTCGGTTACGAGGATGGAAAAGATCATCCGGGGATGTCCCCTAAAAATCTTTTAGCGAGCACTGTTGGTGATGAGTTAAAAAATGCAGGTTATCCTTCGAAGGTTATTTCAATTGCTCTTAAAGACCGCGCAGCTGTTTTAATGGGCGGGCACAGGGCCGATCTTGCTCTATGGTTTGATCCGAAAACTTTTAGCTGGATTTCAAGTAACTATTATTTACCGGACAATAAACTTCCGACATGGGTTACGAAACTCAATGAAGAAGTAAAAATTAAAAAAGCTCCAATGAAAATCTGGAGTGCAAAACTTCAGGAAACAATGAAGTCGTACTTTAAAACGACAAGCTCATATCCTTATGACAAAAAACTTGTTGGAAAAATTGGTCCAGGATTTAATCATGGAATCGCCGCCTGCTCACCTGAAGAACTCTCTTCTCCCTATGGAAATGAGCTCACTGCTCAGGCAGCTATTCGCGCCATCGACTTTTATGAACTGGGAAAAAATAAAACTCCAGACCTTCTCGCAGTAAGTTTTTCGAGCCACGATTATGTTGGCCACGCTTTCGGTCCCAACAGTAAAGAGATTGAAGACATGACAATTTCTGAAGACAGAGTGATCTCTACTTT
>JACMNL010000131.1 GCA_014378525.1 Bacteriovorax sp. | reverse complement strand
CCCAGCTCCAGGTGATCAGTAAAAGCTTCAATCGTTTTTTTACCTTTCAGTTTATCAACGTTAGCGATGATGTTTTCAAGCGTGCCATACTCTTTTAAAAGTTTAGCTGCACCGACCGCACCAATACCTTTCATCCCCGGAATGTTATCCGAAGTATCTCCGACGATTGATAAATAATCGACGATCTGCTCTGGGCGAACTCCCATTTTTATTTCAACATCATCCGGAGAATAAATTTTATCTTTCATCGTATCGAGAAGTTTTGTATTCCCGTGAACAAATTGCATTAAATCTTTATCACCTGAAGCGATAAAAATTTCATCGAACTGATCTTTCCACTGCACGCATGCTGATCCGATAATATCGTCGGCTTCATAGTTATCGTGAGAAAATGTAGGGAGATTCATTTGTCTGATCAATTGATCAATCAGTGCGAACTGCGGAATTAAATCTTCAGGAGGTGCACTTCTGTTTGCTTTGTATTGATCGTAAAGTTGATTTCTAAACGATCCGCCTTTTGTATCTCTCGCCAGGAAAACGTGAGTCGGACGGTGGTCAGATAAAAGTTTTAAAAGCATCGTAAGCATTCCGTAAACAGCGTTTGTAGGAACTCCTTCCGGTGAATGCATCGGTCTGATCGCAAAGAAGGCACGGAAAATAAAATTCGAGACGTCGACGATAATCAAACGTTTTTTTGTCATGATAATGTTCCTAAAATTTTAAACTAAATTGAGCCTGGAGTGTCTGATGTCCACCAGCTCGTTTTTCTGTTTTTGACGCCTGCGAAGTTGTCGTCGTTGGCCATCACAGATGTGTCTGCCATAACGTCTCCAAGCCTGTGTCCAGAATCGAGATTGTAGAGCAAATATAGTTCGAAGCCAATGAGCACGACACCGAGAATTGCACCTAAAATCCATCCGACGATCGGAAGAAGAAGTGCGACTAAAAGCGGTAATGTGAAAGGAAGATTTCTGATGACTGATTGTTTATAAGAACAGGGCGATCCGTCTTCAAGTGATTTCACCGCAAAGCCCATAAATTTTTTTCCGGCCGACTGGCCATTGCTCATACCGTCGCAAACCGACATGTAGATAATTCCGAGCACAACTCCCAATGGATAAAACCAAATTGAAAAACACGCAACGATAAATAAATCGATCGCTTTTGCTATCAGCCTGGTTAACTTTGCGACTCGAATCGCTTTCTCTAATAGATACTTTCTATCCATAAATCAATACTAGTGATACCACCCGTAAAATGCAAAGAAAAACCCCCTGTTGGCCCTAAGAGTTACCAACAAGATCCCTCGACAAGTGCCATGCATAATTTTTTTGTGTTGGAACGTTGTACCGATAAAGGTAATATGAACCTTACACACTAAAAGGAGTTCCGTATGGGATCAGTAAATAAAACAGACGTAGCACATTTCGAAACAGACGTATTAAAAGCAGAGACACCAGTACTCGTAGATTTCTGGGCAGAGTGGTGTGGACCTTGTCGTGTACTTGGACCAATACTTGATGACGTTGCTAAAGAATTAGGTGAAAAAGCTACAATCGTAAAAGTTAACGTTGATGATAATCCTGAGCTAGCTCAGAAATATGGTATCCGCGGTATCCCAACGATGATCTTCTTCAAGAATGGTCAGGCAGCAAAAACTCTTGTTGGAGTTCAGGCAAAAGACGAGATCAAAAAATCTCTTGAAGAGCTAGCATAATTCCAATGTACGCAATTCAGTCGCTGCAAGAAGCACAAAAAGTTTTAAATTCATTCATTGAAAATAAAGCCAACTTAGAAAATATAAATTCGGCCATCTCACTGATGGTCGAGTCTTATAAAAATAACGGGCGCATGTTCAGCTGTGGAAATGGCGGATCTATGTGCGATGCCATGCACTTCGCTGAAGAGTTAACTGGCAGATTCAGAAAAGAAAGAAAACCTCTTGCCGCTATGGCCATCAACGATCCTTCTCACCTAACCTGCGTTTCAAATGACTACGGATACGATGTCGTATTCTCACGTTACGTTGAGGCCTGGGGTAACAAAGGTGACGTATTACTTGCTATCTCTACTTCCGGCAATTCACAGAACATCGTTCTTGCAGTTGAAGCTGCAAAAAAGAAGGGGATGAAAGTAGTCGGTCTTTTAGGTAAAGGCGGCGGAAAATTAAAGGACATGGTTGATGTCGCTCTGGTTGTTGATTCTCCAATCAGTGACCGCATTCAGGAAGTTCACATCAAATGCATTCATATTTTCATCGAAGGGATTGAAAGATCACTTTTCCCGGAAAACTATTAATCAAGTTCATTGTTAGGCTACCGAATAGACTGTTATGAAACTTTGTTTCCTAACGTTGTTATTTTTTTTGTTCTCCATCACAACTTTATTCGCTGAAGATAAAATTCCTTCGTGCAAATTACTTATCGCTGAAGCAAAAAAATCTATCATAGAGATGAGAGATAACATGAAGGCGGGAAAAGATATTGATATCGCCTTCGATCTACTTGAGAAAAAAATCAAACAATACTCTGACTGTCTCTCTTTCAAAAAATTACTTCTTTCAAATAATCAAGTGGCGAAGTTCAGGGCCTACACTTATACACCGGACAGAACTTTTAATTTAAAAAGAAAAGATTGTTCGGAATATAAAGTCGATACAACCAACATGCCTAAAAATAATGATCAGGGTCCACTCGGATGGTGT